>NZ_JBFRVF010000047.1:0-1576 GCF_041475025.1 Vibrio sp. 10N.222.49.C12
ATATCTTCGTATAAGGAGGTGATCCAGCCCCAGGTTCCCCTAGGGCTACCTTGTTACGACTTCACCCCAGTCATGAACCACAAAGTGGTGAGCGTCCTCCCCGAAAGGTTAAACTACCCACTTCTTTTGCAGCCCACTCCCATGGTGTGACGGGCGGTGTGTACAAGGCCCGGGAACGTATTCACCGTGACATTCTGATTCACGATTACTAGCGATTCCGACTTCATGGAGTCGAGTTGCAGACTCCAATCCGGACTACGACGCACTTTTTGGGATTCGCTCACTATCGCTAGCTTGCTGCCCTCTGTATGCGCCATTGTAGCACGTGTGTAGCCCTACTCGTAAGGGCCATGATGACTTGACGTCGTCCCCACCTTCCTCCGGTTTATCACCGGCAGTCTCCCTGGAGTTCCCGACATTACTCGCTGGCAAACAAGGATAAGGGTTGCGCTCGTTGCGGGACTTAACCCAACATTTCACAACACGAGCTGACGACAGCCATGCAGCACCTGTCTCAGAGCTCCCGAAGGCACACCTGCGTCTCCGCTGGCTTCTCTGGATGTCAAGAGTAGGTAAGGTTCTTCGCGTTGCATCGAATTAAACCACATGCTCCACCGCTTGTGCGGGCCCCCGTCAATTCATTTGAGTTTTAATCTTGCGACCGTACTCCCCAGGCGGTCTACTTAACGCGTTAGCTCCGAAAGCCACGGCTCAAGGCCACAACCTCCAAGTAGACATCGTTTACGGCGTGGACTACCAGGGTATCTAATCCTGTTTGCTCCCCACGCTTTCGCATCTGAGTGTCAGTATCTGTCCAGGGGGCCGCCTTCGCCACTGGTATTCCTTCAGATCTCTACGCATTTCACCGCTACACCTGAAATTCTACCCCCCTCTACAGTACTCTAGTTCACCAGTTTCAAATGCAGTTCCGAGGTTGAGCCCCGGGCTTTCACATCTGACTTAATGAACCACCTGCATGCGCTTTACGCCCAGTAATTCCGATTAACGCTCGCACCCTCCGTATTACCGCGGCTGCTGGCACGGAGTTAGCCGGTGCTTCTTCTGTTGCTAACGTCAAGAGATAGCGCTATTAACACTACCCCCTTCCTCACAACTGAAAGTACTTTACAACCCGAAGGCCTTCTTCATACACGCGGCATGGCTGCATCAGGCTTTCGCCCATTGTGCAATATTCCCCACTGCTGCCTCCCGTAGGAGTCTGGACCGTGTCTCAGTTCCAGTGTGGCTGATCATCCTCTCAGACCAGCTAGGGATCGTCGCCTTGGTGAGCCATTACCTCACCAACTAGCTAATCCCACCTAGGCATATCTTGACGCGAGAGGCCCGAAGGTCCCCCTCTTTGGCCCGTAGGCATTATGCGGTATTAGCCATCGTTTCCAATGGTTATCCCCCACATCAAGGCAATTTCCTAGGCATTACTCACCCGTCCGCCGCTCGACGCCCATTAACGCACCCGAAGGATTGTTAGTGTCGTTTCCGCTCGACTTGCATGTGTTAGGCCTGCCGCCAGCGTTCAATCTGAGCCATGATCAAACTCTTCAATTTAAGATTTTGT
>NZ_JBFRVF010000048.1:0-127002 GCF_041475025.1 Vibrio sp. 10N.222.49.C12
AGTCTCTCCGACCGCACCATCATTAAATAGAACCCAGCTTTTTAGCTGGGTTTTGTTTTATCTGGAATATGCAAATCTGCTAGCCAAGTCACCAAGTATTCTCTTCTATAACCTCACTTTTAATACGATTTTATAAGACAATGTCAGCTCCATTTTCTAATTGAGTATGACTAGCCTATGAAACCCCTCCCCTTAACGATCGGTTGCTACACAGATACACCAAGTAAAAGCCAAGGTGTTTATCAAACTCAGTTAGATCTAGAAACAGGAAAACTATTACCTCTAGAGCTGATCATCAAATGTACTAACCCCTCTTTTATTACTGTAACAAAGACTGGGATCTATACTGCATCGGAAGTGGACCAGCAAAAACAGCCCCAGCTCATTCATATACCTAATGTTGATTCACAGCTAACACACAATACAAGCCTCATCTCGGGAGATCACCCTTGTCACGTCGCGATAGATCCACACAATAAGTTTGCTATCACGTCGCAATACTCATCAGGCACATTCGATATTTTTAGCTTAAGTATCAACGGCAGCATCGATAAACGACTCAAAACAATCCAGATGGTTGGTTCCGGGCCAAACAAAGAGAGACAAACTAGCCCACACGCCCATCAATGCCTGTTCTTACAAAACTCACCACAGTTTGTGACTGTCGATCTCGGCACCGATCGCATCAACTTCTATTGCTTTGATGAAGAGCAAGAAGAGTTCCTTGATGAACCAATGCAGTCTATTAAGGTGCCCGCCGGCAATGGACCTCGCCATTTAATATTTAACAAAGCTGAAGACAGAGCCTATGTGGTCTGTGAACTCTCTGAAACGTTGCTGACTTTGGAAAAGGTTTTAGGCATTTGGAATGTAGTGGAAGAGATTGATGCATTGCCTAATATGGAGAAGGGAGAAGCCGCAGCTGCGATTAAGCTATCGCCTGATGAGCAATTCCTTTATGTGTCATGTCGACACCAATCAAGAATCAGTAGCTTCAAAATCGACTCTGAGACTCAAAGGCTGACTTTCATTGATAACTACGACACTGAAGGCAAATTCCCAAGAGACTTCCATATAACGAACGATGGGAAATGGCTTATCGCCGCCAACCAGCACTCCAACAACATCACGTCATTCAAGCGAAATACAGAAGACGGCTCTCTGGTTTACACAGGCTACTCATTAGAGCTAGATGCGCCAGTTTGTGTGACACAGCAACGATAGACATCATCGAATACAAAAAAGGAGAGCATTCGCTCTCCTTCTCTTTATAAAGTGTCTGTAATACTCAATTAAAGGCCCAGGGCATACTTCAACACTTGAGCTTTAATCGGCCCTGAGTTCTCTGCTAGCTTGAGTGCAGCATTACGCACAAACTTAAGTGGACCAATGTCGTTGCTGAATGTCTTATAGAAGAAATCCATACCGCTTTGCATCACTAGGTTGTCACCTCTTCTCATCACCTCGTAGCGTCTTGCTACAGACTGGTTCAATTCACCCTTTTCTTTGGTGACATCCAGCAGTACTGATACATCTTTGAAGCCTAAGTTAACACCCTGCCCAGCCAAAGGGTTGATGGTATGCGCAGAGTCTCCGACCAAAATACAGTTATTCTTCGAGTATGATTGAGCATGACGTCGTGTCAGAGGAAAAGAACCCGAATTCAAGACTTTGATATCACCTAACTCTTTAGGAAAGTGAGTAAGTACTTCGTTACGTAGTTTTTCAGGGGTCATTGCTGACAGTTGCTTAATACGCAGTGGAGAATCATACCAAACTAACGAGCCCAGCCCGACTTCTTGACCGTCAGAGGTTAGAGAACACAAAGGCAAAAATGAACGAGGGCCACTTGGTAGAAATTGCTGCCAAGTAATATCTTGCTGAGGTTGTTCTGTTTCTACATTGATAAGCATACAGTGTTGTCGATAATCCCAAGCCGTGATGCCAATTCCAGCTTGTTGGCGAACGGCTGAATTCGCACCATCAGCACCAACCACCCACTTCGCAGACAACTCAGCCCCTGATTGAAGCTTTACGATATTGATTTCACCAAACTCAATCACATCGAGCTTTTCTGGGCATAACAGTTCGAGATTGTCGTAGGCATCAAATTGAGACCATAAACCTAATTGAATGAGTCTGTTCTCAACGATATAGCCCAAACGAGGAAGGTCTAGTGAGGCAGCATCAAATCGAGTACGACACTCTGGGTGCTCCCACGTCTCTAAACGTTTATAAGAACACACTCGCATTGCTGCAATACTTTGCCATGCACCAAGATTTTCAAGCAAATCGACCGATGCTTGAGAAATCGCTGACACACGAATGTCCATCGCTTGCGATTCATCAAAAGCTTGTGGGGCAAAACCTTCGATCACCGCAACACTCAGACCTTGCTTTGCAAAACCGATTGCTGTTGCTGCGCCAACCATGCCGCCACCGACTACTACAATATCGTAACTGTTCATATTTCGTACTTATCAGTTTGATTCTTTGACTGTTTTTGATTGTACTTTTTCATAACTAACTTGTAACCAAAAACCTTATTCGAAAAAAGGGTTATCCCTTATGGCATATGGCGTTAACGATAATAAAAACCACTACATAAGAGATTTGTTCAGACTACTAGTCAGTCGGTTTTGAAACCAGTACAATACGCCGCTTGCCGCTAGAGCCTGTCATAAAATTGAATACCGAATTATGACAAACGGGGCTAGCGGATGAATAATGGGCGATTTGCTCCCTTAAATTAAACTAACGATCGAGCGAACATATAATGAGTAAGAAACTGCTAATTAAAACTTGGGGCTGTCAGATGAATGAATATGATTCATCAAAAATGGCCGACCTGCTTAACGCTGCAAATGGCTATGAGCTAACTGAAGTACCTGAGGAAGCAGACGTACTACTATTGAATACTTGTTCTATCCGCGAAAAAGCGCAAGAAAAAGTATTCCACCAGCTTGGTCGTTGGAAAACGCTTAAAGATAAAAAAGAAGGTGTGGTGATCGGTGTGGGTGGCTGTGTAGCGACTCAAGAAGGTGATCACATTCGTCAACGTGCACCTTACGTAGACGTTATCTTTGGCCCACAAACATTACACCGTTTGCCAGAGATGATTAAATCATCACTGTCTAACGAAAAGCCAGTAATGGATATCTCTTTCCCAGAGATCGAAAAGTTCGATAACCTGCCAGAGCCAAAAGCTGAAGGCGCGACGGCGTTCGTTTCTATCATGGAAGGTTGTTCTAAATACTGTACTTACTGCGTTGTACCATACACACGTGGCGAAGAAGTTAGCCGTCCAATGGATGATGTACTTTTCGAAGTTGCTCAACTTGCAGAGCAAGGCGTACGTGAAGTTAACCTGCTAGGTCAAAACGTAAACGCATACCGCGGTCCAACACACGAAGGCGATATCTGTTCATTCGCAGAACTGCTTCGTCTTGTTGCTTCTATCGACGGTATCGACCGTATTCGTTTCACAACAAGCCACCCGCTTGAGTTTGGTGACGACATCATTGAAGTTTACAAAGACACACCAGAGCTAGTGAGCTTCCTTCACCTACCAGTACAAAGTGGTAGTGACCGTATTCTTACGATGATGAAGCGCCCACATACGGCTATCGAGTACAAATCTATTATCCGTAAACTGCGTAAAGCTCGCCCTGACATTCAAATCAGCTCTGACTTTATTGTTGGTTTCCCTGGTGAGTCTAAGCAAGACTTCCAAGATACAATGAAGCTAATTAAAGACGTTGATTTCGATATGAGCTTCAGCTTTGTTTTCTCTCCACGTCCAGGTACGCCAGCGGCAGATTACCCATGTGATGTACCAGCACAAGAGAAGAAAGATCGTCTGTACGAACTGCAGCAAACGGTAAACACACAAGCTATGCGTTTCTCTCGTCTAATGTTAGGCACAGAGCAACGTATCCTTGTTGAAGGCCCATCAAGAAAGAACCTAATGGAACTTCGCGGCCGTACAGAAAACAGCCGTGTTGTGAACTTCGAAGGTTCTGCAGACCTAATCGGTCAATTCGTAGATGTGAAGATCACTGAGGTTTACACCAACTCACTACGTGGTGAGCTAGTTCGCACAGAAAAAGACATGGGTCTACGCGTTGTTATGACTCCAGCAGAAATGATGGAAAAAACAAAACGTGAAGACGAGCTAGGTGTAGCGACATTTACGCCATAGGCAATACAACTGTTTGAGCACAAAGCGCAAACACAAAGCTTGAAATTACCTAACTAAGTGACCATCTTAGAAATAGGGATATCACCATCAGAAGCCCGGTCTAAATCGGGCTTTTTGCTCTTTGTTTTATTTAAGAGTGAGTGGCACAAAATGAGAGGCTAATTTGAGCAATAAAATCGTTACCTTAGAGATAAATCTAGAACCAGCAGACAACAAGCGCTTGGCAAGTTTATGCGGACCATTTGACGACAACATCAAGCATCTTGAGCGTCGTCTGGGCGTTGAGATTAATTACCGTAGCAACTTTTTCACCATTGTTGGTAAGCCTCACACTACAGCCGCAGCTTTAGACATCATCAAACACCTCTATGTTGAAACGGCTCCAGTTAAAGGCAACATAATCGATATCGAACCAGAGCAAATACATCTGGCGATCACCGAGTCAGGCATTTTGGAGCAACACGTCGAGTCTGAAATTGACTACGGCAAAGAAGTGACCATTAAGACTAAAAAAGGCGTCATCAAACCTCGAACGCCAAACCAAGCACAGTACCTAATGAACATGGTGACTCATGACATCACCTTTGGTATTGGGCCAGCAGGTACAGGTAAAACCTACTTAGCCGTTGCTGCAGCAGTTGATGCACTTGAACGCCAAGAGGTTCGCCGAATCCTACTGACTCGTCCTGCTGTTGAAGCCGGTGAGAAGCTTGGTTTCCTACCTGGTGATTTAAGCCAAAAAGTAGACCCATATTTACGTCCACTTTACGATGCGCTGTTTGAGATGCTTGGCTTTGAGCGAGTTGAGAAGCTGATTGAACGTAACGTAATTGAAGTTGCGCCACTGGCTTACATGCGTGGTCGTACATTGAATGATGCGTTTATCATTCTTGATGAGAGCCAAAACACCACGGTAGAACAGATGAAGATGTTCTTAACCCGTATCGGTTTTAACTCACGCGCTGTGATCACAGGTGATATTACGCAAATCGATTTACCTCGTGGTGCAAAATCAGGCTTACGCCATGCGACTGAAGTGCTCAATGAAGTCGACGACATTAGCTTTAACTTCTTCATGTCTGAAGACGTCGTTCGTCACCCTGTAGTTGCTCGTATCGTCAACGCATACGAGAAGTGGGAAGCAAAAGACCAGAAAGAGCGCAAAGAGTTTGAAAAGCGTAAACGTGAAGAGCGTGAAGCCAAACTTCTTGAGGCTCAGCAGGTAGTTACGACACAATTAGCAACACAAAATAGCTCTGTAATTGCAGAACAAGGTGATAAATAGATGTCTATTGAACTAGACCTGCAATTAGCGGTCGAAAATGAGCAAGGTCTTCCAACTGAGCAAGATATTCAGCTTTGGTTGGACAAGACAATTCCTCAGTTTCAAGAGAACGCTGAGTTGACGGTTCGTATCGTTGATACACAAGAAAGCCACCAGCTCAATCATGAATATCGTGGCAAAGATAAGCCAACTAACGTGTTGTCTTTTCCATTCGAGGCTCCTCCAGGGATCGAGTTAGATCTACTGGGCGACCTCATTATCTGCCGCCAAGTTGTCGAAAAAGAAGCAGAAGAGCAAAGTAAGCCTCTGCTAGCACACTGGGCTCATATGGTTGTACATGGCAGTCTGCATCTGCTAGGTTATGATCATATCGAAGATGATGAAGCTGAAGAGATGGAGTCACTCGAGACAGAAATCATGCAATCTATGGGGTTTGAAGACCCTTACATTCTAGAAAAGTAAATTGATTCTAGTAAAGTAGGTTGCAGAGAAACAATAACTCATCGAACCTGTGATTTTCACAGGAATCTGAGTTGTAACGTGTGCTATCACACTTCTGATAGCGTTATTTTTTGAGAAATCATGAACGAAGGTAACCCCCCCACTTCTGAGGGAAGTAAAAAATCTGAAGGTCCGAGTAGAAAGTCCTTCTTTGAACGCCTAGGCCAACTATTTCAAGGTGAAGTAAAAGATCGCCAAGAGCTCGTAGATGTAATCCGCGACTCAGAAATTAATGACCTAATTGACCACGACACACGCGACATGCTCGAGGGTGTTATGGAAATTTCAGAGATGCGAGTACGCGATATCATGCTGCCTCGCTCTCAAATGGTTACAGTTGAACGCACAGATGATCTAGATACATTGATTGCGCTCATTACTGATGCTCAACACTCTCGCTACCCAGTGATCAGTGAAGATAAAGACCATGTTGAAGGCATTCTATTAGCGAAGGACCTACTTAAGTACTTGGGTTCAGACAGTGCCCCATTTGATATCGAACAAGTGATTCGCCCTGCGGTTGTTGTTCCTGAAAGTAAGCGTGTTGATCGCCTACTCAAGGAGTTCCGTGAAGAGCGTTACCACATGTCTATAGTTGTTGATGAGTTTGGCGGTGTCTCTGGCCTAGTAACCATTGAAGATATCCTCGAAGAAATCGTTGGTGAAATTGAAGACGAGTTCGACGATGAAGAAGAGTTAGATATCCGTAAGCTGAGTAAGCATACCTTCTCTGTTAAAGCTTTAACCACCATTGAAGAGTTCAACGATACGTTTAACACTGCCTTTAGTGACGACGAAGTGGATACGGTAGGCGGCATGGTTATGACAGCACTCGGCCACCTGCCGGTTCGTGGCGAAATTGTAGAAATCGAAAACTACCATTTCAAAATAACATCAGCAGATAACCGTCGTGTGATTCAGCTACAGGTAACCATTCCTGACGAACAGCCTCTTCCGACTATCGAAGAATAACAACTTCTCTCTAAAGAGATGACAGAAATTAGATGACTAATACCTTTATTCATCGCCTATTACGGCCGCTTGCGGCCGTTTTTGTTGGCGCTATAACCACCCTTTCATTCGCTCCATACTCTATATGGCCTCTTGCTATTCTCAGCCCAGCTTTGTTGCTGTTACTGATCCACAACCGCTCTCCTAAAAGTGCGCTTTGGATTGGCTACGCATGGGGTTTAGGTCAATTCACCACAGGTATCAGCTGGGTATACGTCAGCATTGATGGTTTTGGCGGCATGCCACTGGCAGCCAACCTATTTTTGATGGCATTGCTTGTTGGCTACCTAGCCGTTTATTCAGGGCTATTTACCTGGGGTTTGAATAAATTCTTCCCTGCCAATAACCTAAGCCGCTTTTTCCTCGCAGCTCCTGCATTGTGGTTAGTCAGCGATTGGCTGCGTGGATGGGTAATGACGGGCTTCCCTTGGCTTTGGTTAGGCTACAGCCAAATCGATTCGCCATTAGGTTCATTTGCACCGATTGGCGGCGTAGATCTAGTAACTTTAGCGATCATTGTTTCAGCCTCTGCATTCACTTATGCGATTGTTAACCGAGCTTGGAGCATCGCTCTCATTCCCGCCGTCGTATTTAGTGCAGGCTTTGGTATTCGCAACATCGACTGGGTCACGCCGAACCCTGAAAAAACCACGTCAGTCGTCTTAATCCAAGGCAACGTCGATCAAGACAGCAAATGGCTGCCGAGTCATCGCTGGCCGACCATGATGAAGTACACCGACCTAAGCAGAGAAAATTGGGGAGCGGACATCATCATCTGGCCTGAAGCCGCTATTCCAGCATTCGAAGTTGAGATCCCATCTTTCCTACGTAACTTGGATAGCGCAGCGAAGATGAACAACAGCTCGATCATTACCGGTGTACTGAATCAGTCTGAAGATAAGAAATACTACAACAGTGTTCTTTCTATCGGCGTGAATCCATATGGTGAGTACAGCTACGATCCAGACGAACGCTACCATAAACACCACCTGTTACCATTTGGTGAGTTTGTGCCGTTTGAAGATATCTTGCGTCCATTAGCACCTTTCTTTAACTTGCCAATGTCATCATTTAGCCGTGGCGACTTTGTTCAACCAAACATAGTGGCAAATGGTCGTCACTTAGCGCCGGCACTGTGTTATGAGATCATCTTTAATGATCAAGTTAGACAGAACGTAACCGACGAGACTGACTTTATTTTAACGCTCTCTAACGATGCGTGGTTTGGTCGTTCGATTGGCCCTCTGCAACATATGGAAATTGCACAGATGCGTGCTCTGGAGCTTGGTAAGCCGGTTATTCGCTCGACCAACAACGGTGTGACGGCAGTTACTGATTACAAAGGCAATATAATCAAGCAAGTGCCTCAGTTTGAAACGGCAGTGTTAAAAGCTGAACTCATTTCAACGGATGGTCAAACGCCTTATCACACAGTAGGTACTTGGCCACTGTATATCTGGGCGATGCTCAGCTTGGTGATTGGTTGGGTAATTAGAAAGCCAAAAAGCTAGATTCGACGAAAAGTGATTTGAGGGTTGACTGATCGGGTCAACCCTTTTTCATTGCTGTGGTTTTGCGTTGATACGCTATGGTTCAGAAGCTTACGGTTTAAGGGCTTTACGACTAAACCCTTTAGAACCACATTTAATGCATGGAATGATATTGGTTGGGTGGTTATATTCGGTTTGGTGACCACACTCGTCACATACTAAGGTTCCCAAGCCAATGACTTCACCCGCTTGATACAAGCCTTGGTGTTCTAAGTCTTGGAACAGTTCAACCCATTCCACCTTAGTACGATCAGTAATATCCAACAGCCCTTGCCAAATAGAGTCCGCAATCATCAAATAGAATGGACCGCTTTTACTCTCTTCATAGCTTTCGGAAAACTCTTTTAAGTCCGACTTCACGTAGGCAGAGATCAATGAAAGCTCATCTTTAGTCATATCATTAGCTGCTTTCGCAAACTTGCCCGACGTTTCGATTTTGTTGTTGAGCTCTTCAGGGCTATGCTTCAGCGTTTCAATCACCTCTTCGACGACTTCTTCATAGAGCGCTTTTTTCTTCGGCATAACAACCTCCTTAAGATAACCAACCTTTTAGTGAGCAAACGGATGCGCTGCAATGCACTCCCGCTTACAAACAAATGCAATTCATACTCTTAAGTATAGTTGCCCTGCGAAATTCAGTGAAAATTACACAATCTACTAAGCGGCAACTGCAAGTATGAAGGGTATAACTATTGTTGTACTCAGCTCCTTTAGGTATTCTATGACGATCTGTAAGATTCTGTTCTAACCGAACTCACAAATTCCAAGATAACCGGATACCATCGATGCAAGAACAATATAACCCGCAAGAGATTGAACAAAAGGTTCAACAACACTGGGATAACAGCGAGACTTTCGTTGTAAGTGAAGACCCAAACAAAGAAAAATTCTACTGTCTTTCTATGTTCCCTTACCCAAGTGGCCGACTGCACATGGGTCACGTGCGTAACTACACCATCGGTGATGTGGTATCTCGTTTCCAACGTCTACAAGGCAAAAACGTTATGCAGCCAATTGGTTGGGATGCATTCGGCCTACCTGCAGAAAACGCCGCTGTTAAAAACAATACAGCACCTGCACCATGGACTTACGAAAACATTGAGTACATGAAGAACCAGCTTAAGCTTCTAGGCTTTGGTTACGACTGGAACCGTGAATTCGCAACGTGTACGCCTGAGTACTACCGTTGGGAACAAGAGTTCTTCACTAAGCTTTACGAAAAAGGCCTAGTTTACAAGAAGACATCTTCAGTGAACTGGTGTCCGAACGACCAAACTGTACTTGCAAACGAGCAAGTAGAAGATGGCTGCTGCTGGCGTTGTGATACTCCAGTAGAACAAAAGAAAATCCCACAGTGGTTCATTAAGATCACTGAGTACGCTCAAGAGCTACTAGACGATTTAGACAACCTTGAAGGTTGGCCTGAAATGGTTAAGACCATGCAGCGCAACTGGATCGGCCGCTCTGAAGGTGTTGAGCTATCTTTCGCTGTTAACGGTGAAGAAGCGCCACTGGAAGTGTACACAACTCGTCCAGACACACTAATGGGTGTTTCTTACGTTGGTATCGCTGCAGGTCACCCACTTGCAGAGAAAGCATCGAAGAACAACCCAGAGCTTGCTGCATTCGTTGAAGAGTGTCGTAACACTAAAGTTGCTGAAGCTGAACTCGCAACGATGGAAAAGAAAGGTATGGATACTGGCCTAACGGCTATCCACCCTCTTAACGGTCGTGTTGTTCCTGTATACGTAGCAAACTTCGTACTTATGGATTACGGCACAGGTGCGGTAATGGCGGTTCCTGCTCACGATCAACGTGACTACGAGTTCGCAACTAAGTACGGCATCGATATCATCCCAGTAATCAAACCTGAAGATGGTTCTGAACTAGACGTGTCTGAAGCGGCTTACACTGAAAAAGGTGTACTGTTTGATTCTGGTGAATTCGATGGTCTTGCGTTCCAAGAAGCATTCGATGCAATTGCTGCGAAGCTTGAAGCTGAAGGCAAAGGTAAGAAGACAGTAAACTTCCGTCTACGTGACTGGGGTGTATCTCGTCAACGTTACTGGGGCGCTCCAATCCCAATGGTAACCACTGAAGACGGTGAAGTTCACCCAGTACCAGCAGACCAACTGCCAGTCATTCTTCCTGAAGATGTAGTAATGGATGGCGTAACGAGCCCAATCAAGGCTGACAAGTCTTGGGCTGAAACAACATTCAACGGCGAACCCGCTCTACGTGAGACTGACACGTTCGATACGTTTATGGAGTCTTCTTGGTACTACGCACGTTACTGTTCACCGCAAGCAGACGACATTCTAGATCCAGAGAAAGCAAACTACTGGCTACCAGTTGACCAATACGTTGGTGGTATCGAGCACGCTTGTATGCACCTGCTTTACTCTCGTTTCTTCCATAAGCTTCTACGTGATGCTGGCTACGTGACGTCTGATGAACCGTTCAAGCAACTACTATGTCAAGGCATGGTTCTGGCTGACGCGTTCTATCACGAAAACGAAAAAGGCACCAAAGAGTGGATTGCACCGACTGACGTAACGGTTGAACGTGACGGTAAAGGTCGCATCGAAAAAGCAGTCGACGATCAAGGTCGTGAAGTTGAACACTCAGGCATGATCAAAATGTCTAAGTCTAAGAACAACGGTATCGACCCACAAGAGATGGTAGACAAGTACGGCGCTGATACAGTACGTCTATTCATGATGTTTGCATCACCTGCAGACATGACGCTTGAGTGGCAAGAGTCTGGCGTAGAAGGGGCTAACCGCTTCCTTAAACGTGTTTGGAAATTGGTTCACGCTCACTCTTCTAAGGGTGCTGCTGAATCTGTTGATGCTTCTGCTCTGTCTGGTGACCAAAAAGCACTTCGCCGTGATATCCACAAGACTATCGCGAAAGTAACGGACGATATCGGCCGTCGCCAAACGTTCAACACAGCAATCGCTGCGATCATGGAATTGATGAACAAGCTAGCGAAAGCACCTCAAGAGTCTGTACAAGATCGTGCAATCCTTGATGAAGCGCTAAAAGCTGTTGTTCGCATGCTTTACCCAATGACGCCACACATCTCTTACGAAATGTGGATTGCACTGGGTGAATCAAACGTAGACTCAGCAACATGGCCAACTTTCGATGAGAAAGCGCTAGTTGAAGACGAGAAAACTATCGTTGTTATGATCAACGGTAAGCTACGTGCGAAACTAACCGTTGCTGCTGATGCAACAGAAGAGCAAGTTCGTGAGCTTGGTCTAAACGATGAGAACGCTAAGAAGTTCCTAGATGGCTTAACTATCCGTAAAGTTATCTTCGTACCAGGTAAGCTTCTAAACATCGTTGCTAACTAATTTCGTTAGCACAATGCAATTGCTAAAGAATTAACGAACTTAATTCATCAAAAGCAGTCTGTAGACA
Source organism: Vibrio sp. 10N.222.49.C12 (assembly GCF_041475025.1). Classification (NCBI taxonomy): domain Bacteria; kingdom Pseudomonadati; phylum Pseudomonadota; class Gammaproteobacteria; order Vibrionales; family Vibrionaceae; genus Vibrio; species Vibrio sp. 10N.222.49.C12. The sequence continues at coordinate 11,978 of NZ_JBFRVF010000048.1, forward strand.
GGGTAGCTAATTGCCCTGTCTACTTATTTAAGCGCTTTAGACTTGAGCCTAACCACTCAAACGAACTAAAGCCTTTAAATAAGTATTCTACCTTCATGAGAGCCATCAAATAATGCGCCTGATTTCACTATCTTCATTGAAAGTTACTGTTGTTGTTTTAACCGTCAGCCTATTAAGTGCGTGTGGTTTCCACCTACGTGGTGATTACTCCGTACCAGAAGAACTCAACAAGATCTCCGTAACCAGTTACGACCAATACAGTACGTTTACACGTATGATGAAAGGTCAACTGCGTATGAATGATGTAGAAATTGTGCCACCGGCTGAGAATACACCTAACCTGCATATTATTAGTGAGAGCGTAGGTGAGCGAACTCTGTCTCTATACCAAAACACTCGTGCAGCAGAGAAAGAACTGACATTCCGCGCTTCATACCGCGTAACTGTCCCGGATCTAGGCTCAAAGACGTTCTCAACCAGCGTAACCCGTAGTTACCTAGATAACCCGCTAACTGCACTTGCGAAGTCGGTTGAACGAGACATGATCGAAGATGAGATGCGTAAGTTGGCAACAAGCCAAATCCTTCGTCAGATGGCTCGACTAAAAGCGAACATTGCAGCTGATAGCATGGACCTAGATGCACTAGAGCACGTTCAAGTGAAAGAACTCGAAAAGCAATACAACATCAAGAATGTTGAGATCGTACCAGCTTCAGAAGAACAACCAACACTTAGCGATTCGGCTGAGTAATAGGTTTATTTGATGCGTATTTTTGCTGACCGCTTATCAGAGCAACTTATTAAACAGTTGAGTAATGTTTACCTAATTTTTGGTAACGAACCGCTACTGTTGCAAGAGAGCCGAGAAGCGATTCAAAAGGCTGCAAAACAGCAAGGCTTTGAAGAACGTCACCGCTTTGCGATTGATAGCAGTCTCGACTGGAATCAAGTCTACGACTGCACTCAAGCACTGAGCCTATTCTCTAGCCGTCAGGTCATCGAGCTTGAACTGCCAGAGTCAGGCGTCAATGCCGCAATAGCGAAAGAGCTACTCGCAATCTCCGAGCATATCCACAGTGATATCTTGTTAATCTTGGTGGGCACTAAGCTCACCAAAGCTCAAGAAAGCGCTAAGTGGTTTAAGGCTCTTTCGAATCAGGGTCACTGGGTCAGTTGCCTAACGCCAGATGTCAGCAGGCTACCTCAATTTGTTCAAGCACGCTGCCGTCAAGTCGGGTTGTCGCCAGACCCTGAAGCGATTCAAATGCTGGCGCAATGGCATGAGGGTAACCTGTTTGCACTCACACAAAGCCTCGAAAAACTGGCACTTCAATATCCAGATGGAAAGCTAACCTTAGTGCGCTTAGAAGAATCGCTGAGCCGCCACAACCACTTCACTCCATTCCATTGGAGTGATGCCCTATTGGCAGGGAAAGGAAATCGAGCACAACGAATCCTGCGTCAGCTAGAAGCTGAAGGTGTCGAACCCGTCATTTTATTACGTAGCATACAACGAGAGCTTGCTCTGCTATTACAAATGCAGCAACAAATGAAACAGATGCCGATTGGTCAGGTCTTCGAAAAACACCGTATCTGGCAATCTAAAAAGCCTCTTTATAACGCCGCGCTAACAAGAGTTTCGATTTCTCAATTACACTCTTTGTTCGCGTTGCTCACTCAAGCTGAATTGATGACAAAAACTCAATATGAGCAGTCGCCTTGGCCACTAATTCATCAGTTAAGCGTAGAGTTTTGTATCCCTTCAGCTTCAATACCATTCCACGCATAAAAGCGTGTTATATTCTAGGGTCAACAAGCCCTAAACAAAGCTAAATTCAGATTAAAGGAACACCCAGTGTTACGTGAAGAACTAAAAGATTTTCTTGCAGACAAAGCCGACGACATGAAAGCAGAATCGATTGTAACTATCGATGTAGAAGGCAAATCAAGCGTTACTGATTACATGATTGTTTGTACTGGCACCTCTAAACGCCATGTTGCCTCTATTGCACAGCATGTTGCTGATGAAGTGCGTAAAGCGGGTATGCAACCTCTAGGTATGGACGGTCAGCAAGAAGGTGAATGGGTTGTTCTAGATATGGGCACAAGCATGCTTCACGTTATGCAAGAAGAGCATCGTGAGCTGTACCAACTAGAAAAACTTTGGGGCTAAGCTTTGAAGATCCAGTTAATCGCAGTTGGCACAAAAATGCCGAAGTGGGTTGAAGAAGGGTTTCAAGAATACAAACGCCGCTTCCCTCACGATATGCCATTAGAGCTCATTGAAATTACTGCAGGAAAGCGCGGTAAAAATGCAGATATTGCACGCATTCTTCAAAAAGAAGGTGAAGCGATGCTGGCTGCAGTTCCAAAAGGCAACCGTATTGTCACGCTCGATATCCCAGGTAGAAAGTGGGATACACCTCAACTTGCTGAGCAATTAGAAAGTTGGAAGCTGGATGGACGTGACGTATCTATCCTAATTGGCGGGCCTGAAGGATTAGCACCTGCATGTAAAGCGGCCGCAGACCAAAGTTGGTCTCTGTCTGCGCTTACTCTCCCTCACCCATTAGTACGCGTTATCATGGCTGAAAGCTTGTATCGAGCTTGGAGCATCACTGCTAACCACCCTTATCATCGAGAATAAGCGTTAATGTTACGTAAACGTAGCCAAATCCGCGATTACAAAGCAGAAGCACGACTATTTACTAGCCGTGCTTTTGTTGCGTTTGCGGGGATCATAGTCATGATGTCGATGTTGGTTGTTAACCTGTACAACATTCAGGTCAATCAATACCAAGACTATAAAACTCGTTCTAACGACAACCGTATCAAGGTCGTTCCGATCGCCCCTAACCGTGGTTTGATTTACGATCGCAACGGTATACTTCTTGCCGAAAACCGTCCTGTTTTCAATCTAGAAATCATACCCGAAAAAATTAAAGATATGGATGACACGCTTGCTCGTCTGCAAGCATTAATTGAGATCCCGCCAGAGCGTATCGAGCGCTTTAATCGTGATCGTCGTAATTCACGACGCTTTAAATCAGTACCTATTCTTAATCAACTGTCTGAAGAACAAGTTGCCGTCTTCTCTGTAAACCAACACAAATTCCCAGGTGTTGAAGTTACGGGAACTTTGAAGCGTTTCTACCCTTACGGTGATGTGCTCACTCACGTAATAGGCTATGTATCGCGCATCAATGACCGTGATATGCAGCGCTTGATGCGAGAAGAAAAAGACGCCAATTACCAAGCTACACGTGATATCGGTAAGTTGGGTATTGAGCGTTATTACGAAGATATGTTGCACGGTACAGCTGGCTACCAAGAAGTCGAAGTTAACAGTCGTGGACGAGTGATTCGTACCCTCAAATTTGTCCCTTCGGTTCCAGGCAAAGATATCGTACTTAACTTAGATATCAAGCTACAGCTATACGTACATAAGTTACTTGATGGCCGCCGTGGTTCAGCTATCGTTCTCGATCCGAAAGACAATGGCGTGTTAGCCATGGTATCGAGCCCAAGCTACGACCCAAACGCATTCGTGCATGGTATCTCGTCTAAAGGCTATAACGCGCTACTTCAAGACAAAAACCGCCCTTTGGTTAACCGTGCCACGCTAGGGATTTACCCACCAGCATCGACGATCAAACCCTTCATTGCTGTTGCTGCTCTGCAAGAAGGTGTTATTACACCAAACACTACGCGCAATGACCCAGGCTATTGGAAGATACCAAACTCAAAAACGAGACCATTCCGTGACTGGTTGCGTTGGGGACACGGTGTCGTGGATATAGAAAAAGCGATTGAAGAGTCGGTGGATACCTTCTTTTACCAAATTGCTTATGATCTCGGCATTGATCGCATATCCAAATGGATGATGATGTTCGGCTTTGGTGATTATACTGGCATCGATATCTACGAAGAAAGCAAAGCCAATATGCCAACTCGTGATTGGAAGATGGCCAGACACCGTGTGCCTTGGTATCAAGGTGATACTATTCCAGTTGGTATTGGACAGGGCTACTGGACTGCAACACCCATGCAGATTGCAAAAGCCACATCAGTTTTGGTCAATGAAGGTGAAGTAACCGCACCTCACCTACTTCGTTCAACCATTGATAACGGTCGTCCATTCGATGAACAAATCATGTCGGACATTGAAACTTACCCACCGCTAACCGGGGTTAAGAAGAAGTATTGGGATATCGCTCAGGAAGGTATGAGGCTGGCTAACCACGGTAAAAAAGGCACGGCAAGACGTTCATTCCAGAAAATGTCTTACCAAACCGCTGGTAAATCGGGTACCGCACAGGTATTCGGCTTAAAAGAAGATGAAGAGTACAACGCGGATGAAATCGCAGAGCACTTACGCGATCACGCCCTCTTTACGGGTTACGCGCCTTTTGAAGATCCTGAAGCCGTCGTGACTATCGTTCTAGAGAACGCAGGTGGCGGTTCTTCTAACGGCGGCCCAGTAGTAAGAAGGATTTTAGACCATATTATCCTTGCAGAAGATTATCAAAGTGAGCCAATTAAATAATGAAACTTGATCCTTCAACTGGACGAAATAGAGCCCTATTCGAAAGGCTGCATATCGACCTGCCGCTATTGCTCGGCATTCTGGTTTTAATGGGCTTTGCCCTGCTGATCATGTACAGCGCAAGCGGACAAAGCCTTGCGATGATGGACCGCCAGGCGATGCGCATGGCTCTGTCTTTAGGTGTGATGATCTTCCTAGCGCAAATCTCACCTCGTACTTATGAAACCTTGGCACCACTGCTATTTGTAGGTGGTGTCATCTTGCTATTGGGCGTGTTGTTCTTTGGTGAAGCCTCTAAAGGCGCCCAGCGTTGGTTAAACTTCGGCTTTGTTCGATTCCAACCGTCAGAGCTATTAAAGCTCGCGGTGCCTTTGATGCTGGCACGATTTATCGGTAAGCGCTCACTTCCACCAACATTCCAAACATTAGCGATCTCGCTAGTGATGGTGTTTGTACCGACGATTCTAATCGCAAAGCAGCCTGACCTAGGTACATCTATCCTTATCGCCGCATCAGGTATCTTCGTGATATTCCTGGCAGGTATCAGTTGGAAAATCATTGCTAGCGCCGCAATCGCGTTAGGGGCATTTATTCCAATCTTATGGTTCTTCTTGATGCGTGAATATCAAAAGGTACGTGTAAGAACCCTCTTTGATCCTGAATCAGATCCATTAGGTGCGGGTTACCACATCATTCAAAGTAAGATTGCGATAGGCTCTGGTGGTATTTCAGGAAAAGGTTGGCTGCAAGGCACTCAATCTCAACTAGAGTTTATTCCAGAGCGTCATACCGACTTCATTTTTGCGGTCATTGCCGAAGAGTGGGGCATGATTGGTATATTGTTCTTGCTTGCTATCTACTTGTTCATTATTGGACGTGGCTTAGTGCTTGCGAGCCAAGCTCAAACCGCATTCGGTCGAATGATGGGCGGCAGTATTGTACTGAGCTTCTTCGTTTATATTTTTGTAAACATTGGCATGGTAAGTGGCATTCTACCTGTGGTTGGTGTTCCTCTTCCTCTAGTCAGTTATGGCGGTACTTCAATGGTTACCCTCATGGCTGGTTTTGGTATTTTAATGTCGATACATACACACAGAAAAGCATTCTCAAAGGCGACCTAATCGATGTCTATTACAACGTTTCAAAACAAAGCATCCTTGGTTGAAGAGCTGCCAATCAAAAAAATAATCTCTATCTTGGGGCTAGCGATTTTAATCAATGGTTGTTCTTCAAAGCAGCCAACAGGGCGCTACGATATTGATTCAGATATTGCACCAGACGCACCGATCTCAGTAGAGCATCTCGAGGATGCTCACCCTCAGTATGAACCTTATAGTTTAGGTGGTAATACGGATTACACTTTGCGTGGCGAAGACTACAAGATCGTAAAGAAAACCGAAGGTTTTACTGAGAAAGGCAAAGCCTCTTGGTACGGTAAGAAGTTTCATGGTCACTTAACGTCTAATGGCGAGATCTACGACATGTATTCGATGTCTGCGGCGCACAAAACATTGCCAATTCCAAGCTATGTAAAAGTGACGAATACTGACAACAACAAAACGACAATTGTTCGTATCAATGACCGCGGCCCATTCCATGAAGGCCGAATCATTGACCTTAGTTATGCGGCAGCTTACAAGCTCGATGTGTTGAGAACCGGCACGGCAAATGTTGAGATTGAAGTCATTACTGTGGCTATGCCAACCGACGCAAATAAAAAGGCTGCTTTACCGCAATTTATTATTCAAGTCGCAACATCTCCACATGAAGATAGGACCGAAAAGTTAGCGAAAGATCTAGCCGAAAAGCTAGAAGTAGCAACGTTCTTGCAGCCAAATGATGACAACTACCGTCTGATGATTGGGCCATTTCATGACTATGCTCTGACTCAAGAGAAATTAGAACAAGTTAAGCTAATGGGTTACCCGTCAGCTTATATAAAAAAACACACCCTAACTCGCTAATTAATCTAACAGTTACTTCTGGTAATCAGCGCTCTGGTGTGACAGAGTGATTCTGTTAATATATGAATAGTTCACCAAATAATTGCATTCAAAATGATTAAATCTAATAAACTTGTTAAATCGATTTTTGCTACTTCTGTTGCTCTTTCTGCAACGATAGCTACATCGTCATTCGCCGCTCCTATTGTTGTTCCTGATGCTCCTCAAATCGCCGCTAAAGGTTTTGTTCTGATGGATTACCATTCAGGCAAAGTACTAGCAGAGAAAGAGATGAATACTCAGCTTTCTCCAGCAAGTTTAACCAAGATGATGACGAGCTACGTGATCGGCCAAGAGCTCGACCGTGGCAACATCAACCTAAACGACGATGTTGTAATCAGTGAAAATGCTTGGGCTAAAAACTTCCCAGATTCATCTAAGATGTTCGTTGAAGTGGGCACTACGGTTAAAGTTGAAGAATTAAACCGCGGTATCATCATTCAATCAGGTAACGACGCATGTGTTGCTATGGCTGAACACATCGCTGGCTCTGAAGATGCATTCGTTGACCTAATGAACGCTTGGGCAAGCTCTATCGGCATGAAAGACACGCACTTTGCTAACGTGCACGGTCTAGACAACCCGAACCTATACTCAACGCCTTACGATATGGCGCTACTTGGTCAGGCGCTGATTCGCGACGTACCAGACGAGTACCGTATCTACTCAGAGAAGAAATTCACATACAACGGCATCACCCAATACAACCGTAACGGTCTGTTATGGGATAAGAGCATGAACGTTGATGGCATCAAAACGGGCCACACAAGCAATGCAGGTTACAGCCTAGTAAGCTCAGCGACAGAAGGCAAAATGCGCCTAGTGGCTGTAGTTATGGGTACCAAGAATGCGAATGCTCGTAAAACAGAAAGCAAAAAACTGCTTAGCTACGGCTTCCGCTTCTTTGAAACAGTGGCACCACACACAGCCGGTGAAACCTTCGTAGAAGAGAAGATCTGGATGGGTAGCAAGGACACAGTTGCACTGGGTGTCGACGAAGATACTTTCGTAACGCTACCTCGTGGTCAAGCTAAGAACCTGAAGGCAAGCTTCGTTCTTGAGAAAGAGCTAGAAGCGCCAATCAGCAAAGGCGATGTGGTTGGTAAACTATTCTACCAAGTAGACGGTGAAGACGTTGCTGAATACCCACTACTAGCACTTGAAGATGTAGACCAAGGCAGCCTATTCAGCCGTCTATGGGACTACCTAGTTCTTCTGTTCAAGGGTTTATTCTAAACAAGCCAAAGGTTTGTTCTAGGTAAAACCTAAGCTTGTTGTATAGTTAACCTAATGAGTAAGTTCATGATTTACTCATTAGCGAACCAAAAGCCGCCATGTGCGGCTTTTGTTGATCTTGAGTTCGGCGATATTTACACGTAATATTCCGCATTATTACTCGTGTCTGTTGACCGAACACGCTTTTTATCGACATTTCGCCAATTTGCGAGAGTCTAGCCTTTTGGAGCTAATCATGAACATCAATTCTGATGCAAAACTAAAAGACCTCTTAGAGTTCCCTTGTTCATTCACTTACAAAGTAATGGGCCACGCTAAGCCAGAACTGACTGAGCTAGTACTAGAAGTGATCCAGCGTCATGCTCCTGGTGACTACAGCCCAACGCTAAAACCAAGTGCGAAAGGTAACTACCACTCTGTTTCTATCAATATTACTGCGACTTCAATTGAGCAAGTAGAAACTCTTTATAAAGAACTGGGCGAGATCGAAATCGTTCGTATGGTTCTGTAATCTCCGATTACACATGAAAAACAGCGGCTTATTGCCGCTGTTTTTGTTTAAAGCACCCTATCTAGCTCAAATTCATTCAACTTAATTTTCAATAAATACAAAGAAAGTTGAAAAACCTTGCAGTCCGTCTGTAGTTAGAATCATGTTTCGCGTTTATAATGCGTTCACTTTATTAATCCTTGAGGGAGTGCAGCTTTGCAAAATAAGCTAATCGTAAAAAAATTAGGCCGTCAGGATTACGAACCTGTATGGAAAGCCATGCATAAGTTCACAGACGAACGCACGGAAGAAGACGTAGACCAAGTTTGGTTGGTTGAACACAACCCTGTCTTCACTCAAGGACAAGCAGGCAAAGCTGAGCATGTATTAAATGCTGGTGATATCCCTGTAATACAAAGCGATCGCGGTGGCCAAGTGACTTATCACGGCCCAGGCCAATTAGTGGCTTACTTTCTGATTAACATCCGCCGCAAGAAATTCGGAGTACGTGATTTGGTGACTCATATCGAGAACCTCGTAATCAATACTCTGAAAGCTTACAATATAGATTCAGCTGCCCGACCTGACGCTCCTGGTGTTTATGTCGATGGCAAGAAAATCTGTTCACTCGGATTACGTATTCGACGTGGCTGCTCGTTCCACGGGCTAGCACTCAACGTCGATATGGACCTGTCTCCATTCCTACGTATTAACCCATGTGGTTACCAAGGTATGGAAATGGCGCAGGTAAGCCAACTCGGCGGACCAAGTGAACTAGAAAACGTTGAGCAACAGTTAATACAAGAGCTCGTAGAGCTACTCGGCTATGACCAAGTAGACATTCAAGCCACCAGTAACATTACAGCAGAAGCATAAAATCATGAGCAAACCAATCCAAATGGAAAAAGGCGTTAAATATCGTGACGCTGACAAAATGGCATTAATTCCCGTAAAGAATATGCCTGCTGAACAGAAAGAAGTTCTACGTAAGCCTGAATGGATGAAGATTAAACTTCCTTCAGACAGCCATCGTATTCAAGAAATCAAATCAGCAATGCGTAAAAACAACCTGCACTCAGTTTGTGAAGAAGCGTCTTGCCCTAACCTAGCCGAGTGTTTCAACCACGGTACGGCAACGTTTATGATTCTTGGCGCTATCTGTACTCGTCGCTGCCCGTTCTGTGATGTTGCCCATGGTCGTCCTGTTGCTCCTGAAGCTGAAGAGCCGAAGAAACTGGCTAAAACAATTCAAGACATGAAACTGAAGTACGTTGTAATCACTTCAGTTGACCGTGATGACTTGCGTGACGGCGGTGCTCAGCACTTTGCTGACTGTAACCGTGAGATTCGCGAACTCAACCCAAATATTCGTATCGAAACACTGGTTCCAGACTTCCGCGGTCGTATGGACGTTGCGCTTGACCTAATGAAAGACAACCCGCCAGATGTTTTCAACCACAACCTAGAGACAGCGCCACGTCTATACCGTAAAGCGCGTCCAGGTGCGAACTACAAGTGGTCTCTTGATCTACTGAAGAAATTCAAAGAGCAGCACCCTGATATCCCAACAAAATCAGGTGTGATGATGGGTCTTGGCGAGACAAAAGAAGAGATCGTTCAAGTACTGAAAGACCTTCGCGAACATGGTGTGACTATGCTGACACTAGGTCAATACCTAGCACCAAGCCGTCACCACTTACCAGTAGAACGCTACGTGCCGCCTTCTGAGTTCGATGAGCTGAAAGAGATTGCTCTAGAGCTAGGCTTTACTCACGCAGCGTGTGGCCCGTTTGTACGTTCTTCTTACCATGCGGACTTGCAAGCTCAAGGTATGGAAATTAAGTAATCACGATTGCTTAACGAACAATGCAAAGGCGCTGAATATTATGTTCAGCGCCTTTTTTCTATCTTGTTCGTGCCGCTATAGCTTTATATTTCGTGCCACTAAGCTTTATATAAAAACAACAAAGCCACTCTTTATGAGTGGCTTTGTACTTAATATTTCAAGTTCAGAGGAGGTAATTTCAAAAAGCCCAGATAGGGTTCTGCATTAACCGAAAGATGCCCAGATAACCGTTGCTACCAAAATTGGGCACACAAACTTCACATACATTGGCCAAACCTTACCAAACCAACCAAGTTGAAAATCAGGACTGCCTTGTTCAAGCTCTTTCACTTTTGAAGCTCGGCTCCATACCCAACCACCAAACACACAGAACATCAGTGCAGCGACTGGTTGAAGATACTGAGTTGCAATCATCGCTACCATGCCAAACATCGCAGCAAAGTTGTAAACAATCACCACACTAAACAGCGCGATAGCACCACCAATCACCCAGCTTGTTGGCGTTCGTCTAGTATTGAAACGCTCACTCACTAGCGCAACCGGGCCTTCAAGCATCGAAATCGAAGAAGTCAGTGCAGCAATCGTTAGTAGTAAAAAGAACACAATCGCAAAGATCTGTCCAAGCACACCTAAACTATCAAACATCAACGGCAAAACCGTGAATACTAGAGTGTCAGAGCTTAATAGTGAGCCGTCTTCAGCGTAGATTTGAACGCCTTTTTGCATCGCAACAAACATTGCTGGCATCACCACTAATCCAGCAATAAAAGCGACAGCAGTATCAACCAGCGTCACGTTCATCGCCATTTTTGGCAGGTTCTCTTTCTTGCTTAAGTAAGAGCCATAAACCAACATTGAGCAACCACCAATGGTGAGTGAGAAGAAACCCTGTCCCATTGCCGCCAGAATCAGTTTTCTATCCCACACTTTCTCAAAGTCTGGGACTAGGTAATGTTTTAGGCCTTCCATCGCACCAGATTGCGTCATGATGTAAACAAACAATAGGCCGAACAATACAAACAGTGCTGGCATTAAACGCGTCGACCACTTCTCGATACCTTGCTTAACACCGCCCTGTACAATAAGAATGGTCAGTACGTAGAACGCAACGGTACCAAAGACATTACGCTCAACGCTGAAGCCTTTAAACCAATCAGCAATCGCTTCTAGGCCGATAAGATCCGCGACCGCACCAATTAGGAAACAGATCAACCAGCCACCAACAATACTGTAAAACGCCAACACTGCGCTTGGTACACTCAGTCCAACCCAACCGACAAACTCACCGACTTTCTTACCCAAAGGGTTTGTCGTCAAAGATCGCATGCTATCAACTGGGTTTGCTTGGCCGTGACGGCCGATAGCCATCTCTACCACCAGCATAGGGAAAGCAACCACGAAGATCATGATCAAATAGACCAAAAGGAAAGCGCCGCCACCGTTGCTGGCAACTTGAGTCGGGAAACCCCAAATATTACCCAAGCCAACCGCTGCACCAGCCGCTGCTAAAATAAAACCTAAACGAGAGCTAAAGTGCTCTCTTGAAGAGGAAGATTGTTGGTCCATATCGCCCGCATTAAAAATCAGTGAACTAGTTGAGAAGTACAGTAATAAAAAGCAATGATAGGCACAACCAATAAATGAACAATTCTCTGATTTTTACAATCAATGCGCTATTTAGAACAACAAAATTAACAAAAAACCAGTCTTATCGTTCAATTATAAGCAACAAAGCGAAGCAGTAGGCTTAAGAAGAAAATGGATTGAATTGAGATAAATACTCGCCGTGTGGTTCCATTTATACAAACAAAAAGAGCACCGACCGGTGCTCTTACTATTCATCACTAGACTCGAATTAAATTGTGAAGACTTGGTAATCTTTTAAGTTCGGAATGATTTCATGCAGTTCTTGCTCTTGTTCTGCCATCTCATCAAGTGAATCACAGAACTCATTCGCTTCCTCCTGTACTTGTTGAGAGTGTTCTTTCATTCGCTCTTCAACTTTCAGCTTTAATTCAGCCATACTGTCAGCCAGTTCAGTCAGGTTTAGGCCACCGTCTTGTTTCATTTTTTCTGACATCGCATTAAAAGCGCTAGAGATAAATTCTTGGTTAAAGATTTCTTTCGCCTTCTCGAAATCTTCAGACCAGCCATTGGCCATCGAATCAAAGCTTTCTGCAGGCAACACTAATTCGCCATCTTTGTAATAACGCGCTTCCAGTTCTGCAAAGTAGGTTTTCATTGATTCTTTTACATTATCAAATGACTCAGGTGAATCCAGGCTAGCCGCGATATCATCAATCACGTCATTGGCTAACGCTAAGCTATCGTTGGCCATTTGTTTCGCTCGAGGTAAGTACTCACTCATGTTTTCGCGATATTTCTCAATCGCCGCTTGTTGGTCGGCATCAAGCTCAACCTTCTCACCATGAATATAGAGGTCGTTGTTATCATCAAAAACGGCCGTATCACCATTCACTTGATGGATTTCGACTTTTTGGTCATCAATTCGTAGTTCATTCTTCAAGTCAACTCGACACTGAGCAGCAAACGTTGGCAAGCTCACAACAGAGATCGCCGCTGTTAACGATGCAATTAATACATTGTTTTTCGTAAATACACGGTTTTTCGTAAATACATTGCTTTTCATAACATCCTCTCATCAATCTGACAGATTACTATACCCTTGGTATATGCTCCTTTGTCAGAGAAACGTTTTATATCTATTAGTCAGTTAGTTAGTCGATAGAGATAACTTCGTAGCAAAACTGTTTATCTGCGACCTTAAACTCAATCTCATCACCAACTTCTTTACCCATTAGAGCCTGGCCAAAAGGTGCATTTGCCGTCACGATGGCAATCTCATTCTCATTCCACGTGACAGAAAGTCCGCCGACTCTCGGCCCCATAAAAAAGTGTTTATATTGATCATGCTCGTCAATGACCACAACGTAACTGCTCACCGTAACCTTCTCACTATCACGCAACACTAAGTTACGATAACACTGAATATCGTCTTCACACTCTTGTACCCTCACCGCTTGACCATGGGCGAGATACGAAGCTTCTAATGCCAATGTATCGTACTTATGTTCAGGCACAGTCTCTTCATCGGTCGCAGCATCAATCGCACGCTGAGTCGCAGATTGGGCGATACGTAGTCGGGATTCGAGTTGCTCTAAGATTATTTGGCGAAGCTCAGACTTATTCATACTATTGGGGTGCTTTTCTATAGGAGCTACAGAATAGAATTAGGTACAATCAGGTGCAAGACATTTGATTCATCAAGCGACGCTATCATGAATGGGCGCTCGCTTTATCATCAATACGACACTTAATAATTCAGGTAGAACATAAATGATTGAGCAGAAGTTAAAACAAGTATTCGGATTCGACTCACTGCGTAATGGGCAAAAGCAAGTCATTGATAATGTTCTATCTGGTCATTCGACGGCGGCCATATTCCCTACAGGCTCAGGTAAATCTCTGTGTTATCAATTACCAGCATTAGAATTGCCGCACTTAACCTTGGTGATATCACCGCTGTTAGCCTTGATGAAAGACCAACTCGCTTTCCTGCACAGCAAAGGCATTAGCGCAGCTGCAATCGAATCAAGCCAAGACAGACAAACCACCCAACAAGTGATGCAGTCGGTACGTAACGGAAACACCAAGATCCTCATGATCTCCGTCGAGCGCTTGAAGAACGAACGCTTTCGTCAGTTTATCTCCCAAGTGTCGATCTCACTGCTTGTGGTCGATGAAGCGCACTGTATTTCAGAATGGGGACACAACTTCAGACCCGACTACCTGAAGCTTCCTCAATACCAAAAACAGCTCAATATTCCTCAGGTTCTACTACTGACAGCCACTGCGACTACAGCGGTTATCCAAGATATGAAGTCAAAGTTTGAAATTGATGAGGAGCGCGTTGTGGTTACGGGTTTCTATCGTCAAAATCTCGATCTGTCGATTCAACCTTGTGAACAAACCAGTAAGCTAGAAACCTTGTGCAATGTGGTTAACCAAGCTTCTCTCGCTCCGACTATTGTTTATGTCACCCTTCAACAAACGGCAGAGATGGTGGCTCAGCAGCTTCGCAATGCTGGCGTTAATGCAGTGGCTTACCATGCGGGTCTTAAGCCTGAAAATAGAGATGCTATTCAACACCAATTCATGAATGATGACGTGAGCTGTATCGTCGCAACTATCGCGTTTGGTATGGGCGTGGATAAGTCCAACATTCGCCGAGTGATTCACTTTGACTTACCAAAATCGATCGAAAACTACTCACAAGAGATCGGCAGAGCTGGTCGAGATGGGCAAGCGTCTGAATGTATTTTACTGGCTAACAAACACGGTTTAAGCACACTCGAGAACTTCGTTTTTGGTGATACGCCAGACAACATATCGATCCAAGCGGTATTAAAAGAGATCTACGAAAATCAAAACATTGGCGCTTCTGGCTCGAATCAATGGGAGATCATGCTTAATCAACTATCACGTGAATCCAACATTCGTCAGTTACCGCTAAAAACACTACTGGTGTATCTCGAAATTGAAGGTGTGATTGAGCCCAAGTACAGCTACTTCGCAGACTACAAATTTAAGTTCCTTCGTCCGAAACAGCAGATCACAGAGCAATTTCAAAGTGAACGTCGTCAATTTGTCGAAGCGATTTTCCAATGCTCTCCTCAAGCAAGAGTGTGGTGCCAAGTCGACTTCGATGCGCTTTGGACACACTTCCAAGCCGATCGTCAGCGTGTGATTGCGGCTATCGACTACTTCAATGAACAAGGTTGGATTGAACTAGAAAGCAAGCAGATCACCGATGTCTACGCGATCCACAATACTTCTGAAGATATGATGCAACTGTCAGAGCGTCTAACTGAGTTGTTTAAAGCAAAAGAAAACAGCGAGATAAACCGCCTTAACCAAATGCTGAATTTCTTTGAGGCGGATACTTGCCTAAGCTCACGCCTTGCGAGTTATTTTGCCGATGATAAAGCACCAACAAACTGCGGTCACTGCTCTGTATGTCGAGGAGAAGTGGCAATCTTACCAACCGTTGATGTTGAACCTATCGATGATGAGACGGTGATGACATGGATACATGAGTTTATTTCGGCTAGCCAACAACTGATTACCGACGAGGCAATTACTCGCTTCTTATGTGGAATCGCCACCCCACTTTCAACCAAGCTTAAAGCCAGCAAAATGGTCGGTTACGGCAAGCTAGAGCAGCAACCGTTCAGTGATACCTTAGCGCGAGTAAAACAACTTCCTATGTAATTCTTACTTATAAAAAACCGACTAGGCTATGAAGCGTAGTCGGTATTCATCTCACTCATTATCTTTAAAAGAAGCTCAACTGACGCATTTGGTCTTTAGGTTGCAGCATTACGCTTAAACCAAGCAGGCGTATCTCTCGCCCCTGTTGTCTTTTCAGTATTTCACTAAGCAGCTCTTTGAAGTGTTCACGATCGAGAGAGGCGTGGATGTGCTCAATCGTGGTTTGTTGAAAATCGGCGAACTTGAGCTTAATGCCCTGCTTGATGATCGCTTTGCTTGGACTAGCCTTTTCTAAGCGAGTCTCGAGTTCAGGAAATAGCTTGTCTTCGATTACCTGCCAACATTCAGCGTAAGTTGAAATATTTTGAGTGAAGGTGCGTTCTACGCCTACCGATTTTCGCTCGCGCTCGATGATAACTTCTCGATCATCAATGCCATGACTGCGCTTCCAGAGTGATGCACCTTGACGGCCAAACTTGAGTAGCAGGTCTCGATAGTCAGACTCTTTAATATCCTTACAAGTAAAGAAACCTGCTTGATGCAGCTTTTCAATGCTCACCTTGCCAACACCGGGAATCTTTTCAAGTGGTAGCTCATCGATCACTGATTGCACGTCTTGTGGAGGGATAACAAACTGACCATTGGGCTTATTCAGATCCGAGGCCACTTTCGCCAAGAATTTAATCGGTGCAATTCCTGCAGAAGCTGTCAGGTTCAGTTCGTTCCAGATATCACGGCGAATAGACTCGGCAATAAGTGTTGCTGAACCATGACACCGCTTAGAATCGGTGACATCAAGGAAAGCTTCATCCAAAGAAAGAGGTTCAATGATTGATGTGTATCGAGAGAAGATTTCGCGGATCTTTTTAGATATCTCGACATAGACCGACATTCTTCCCGGCACAACCAATAGATTAGGACAAAGCTGCAGGGCTTTTCCGGTCGGCATTGCAGAGCGAACACCAAACTTGCGGGCTTCGTAATTACAGGTACTCAAAACACCGCGTTGCTTTTCATGCCCACCAACAGCTAACGGGCGATTTCGGTAAGCAGGGTTATCACGCATTTCTACAGCAGCGTAAAAACAATCCATATCAACATGAATTATTTTTCTTACTTTCTCTTCACCCGCACTACACATCTAGGAATCACTCGACCTTACAACTGTATCTATAAACAGTATAATCCAATTATTATCAGATTTAAAACGATCTCGAGTCCAGCTAAAGAGGTTTCTCTTCAATAGCCATGAGCTCTTCTGATACTATTGTTAACGAGTATTTAGTCTATAAGTAGGGATCGCTTGTGAGTGAAAAAATACTAGTAGTGGAAGATAGCCGAGCATTTCGCAACTACCTGTACCAACAGCTGAAAAATAGCGGTTATGAGGTAGCAGTTGCTGAATCGATTGCAGAAGCAAAAAACATCTTGGAACAAGAGACGGATTTCTTGTGTGCCGTATTAGATTACTGCTTACCTGACGGGCAAGACGGTGAGATCATTGATCTCGTCTTAGGCTATCAACAGAAAATCATTGTCCTGACCGGGATGTTCGACACTCAACTGCGAGAGCAAGTCCTAGCCAAAGGCGTTATCGATTACATACTTAAAGACAGTATGTCATCAGTAAGCTACCTACTTCCCCTGGTTCAAAGAATTTCGAATAATCGCCATCACAAAGCATTGGTTGTCGATGATTCAGCGGTCGTTCGCCGTTACATAGCTCAACTTCTAGAACACCAATATATCCAAACTATCCAAGCCGAAGATGGCGAACAAGCATTAAAGCTCCTTCATAACGATCCCGATATTACGTTCGTTGTTACAGACCATGATATGCCGAAGAAAGACGGTATAGCGATGATCCGTGAGATACGACGCGATCACGACAGAAACCAGTTGGCTATTCTAGGGTTATCAGGCAGCGATGATCGCACCATGACAGCTCGATTCCTTAAAGCGGGGGCTAACGACTTCCTTTACAAGCCTTTTAACCAAGAAGAATTTTTTTGCCGTATCCATCAACTGCTTGATATGAAAGAAGCGGCCAACGAGCTATTTCGACATGCCAACGAGGATGCTCTTACTGGCTTATGGAACCGTCGTTACCTGTTCAATCAAACATGTAAAGGTTGTGAGCAGCGCAGTATAGCCATGATGGATATCGACTTCTTCAAGAAAGTGAACGACACCTACGGTCACGATGGTGGTGATGCAGTCCTCGT
The DNA here is from genome assembly GCF_041475025.1 of Vibrio sp. 10N.222.49.C12. Classification (NCBI taxonomy): domain Bacteria; kingdom Pseudomonadati; phylum Pseudomonadota; class Gammaproteobacteria; order Vibrionales; family Vibrionaceae; genus Vibrio; species Vibrio sp. 10N.222.49.C12. The sequence continues at coordinate 29,616 of NZ_JBFRVF010000048.1, forward strand.
GGAAGTCGGCAAGATCATCAAAGACCATTTTAAAGATGATGTTGCTGTACGCTTCGGTGGCGAAGAATTTTGTATTCAGTCGTGTGGTTCGTTTGAGAGCTTTGTTGACAACTTAGAGTCCATGAGAGAAGCCATTGAAAGCCATGTTGTTGAGCATGACTCTCAAAGAATCAAGGTCAGTATCAGTATCGGCGTAACCGATTTAGACGCGAAGCTAGATGAGCAGATCAAAGCCGCTGATGAGCTTCTTTATACGGCAAAAGAGCAAGGTAGAAACCAACTAGTGTTTGCGCGTAACAGCATGCAAATCGAACAATAGTCATTCGCCTCTGTTTCCATTTTTGCTATACCAAGATTAATTGCTAGACCTCAAAACTAAAAAAGCTCAAGACGATAATCTTGAGCTTTTCAATTTGAGGGCATAGATAACTCTATCCCCTATGACTGTCACCAATTAAGCGATACGGTCTTTACTCCAAGCCGCTTCTTTTTGTTGACGCTCAGCCAGCTTCTCTTCACGGTAAGCTTCACGTGCTTCACGCTTCTTACGCGCGTCACAAGGTTCAGGGCAGTTACATACTTTATCAATACCAACAGCACCCAAACCGCCACAGCTACCTTTCACAACTTTCTTTTGGATAATGTAGCCAATTGACATCGCTGCGATTACTGCAAGAAAAACACCAAATGTAATCAGAAATGTATTCATAATTATCTCGCTTACCTTATTTACCTAAGTATGGCTTAAATGCTTCAGAAGCAATTTCTTTAAAGCCATCTGCTGTTTTTACCACCATGAACACTGGGATGTTATGTTGGTTTGCGACTTCCATTCCTTTTTCCTCACCTAAGACCATAAGGCCCGTAGATAAGCCGTCTGCAGTCATTGAAGACGGGTTTAAAACAGTCACAGAAACCACTTTATGGTGAAGAGGCTTTCCTGTTTCAGGGTTGATGATGTGTGAGTAACGAACACCATCACGTTCAAAATAGTTACGGTAATCACCAGAGGTTGCGATAGCCATATCACCCGGCTCGATGATCTCTTGGATATTACGCTCATCAACGCTTGGTTTCTCAATCGCGATACGCCAGCCCACGTTCTCGCGGTTTAAACCTTTCAGACGAATTTCGCCACCGACTTCAACCATGTAGTTGTGAATACCGATAGAATCAAGGTAGTCAGCGACGACGTCAACACCCCAACCTTTTGCAATCGTGGATAGATCGACATACAGGTTAGGTAGGTCTTTCTTCAACATGTTGCCTTGAACACTAAGATGATGGATACCAATCTTAGCCTTGCGAGCCGCCAGCTCTTCATCTGATGGCACAACTTCAGGACGAGCTTCAGGACCAAAACCCCATAAGTTAACTAACGGACCAACCGTTACATCCAGAGCTCCTTCAGTAAGACCGTTCAAACGAATCGCTTCTTTCACAACCGTCGCTGTTTGCTCAGATACTTCGAACGCATCCGCACCTTTATGCTGGTTGAAACGGCTTAATTCGGAATCTTCACGGTAAGTCGACATCTGGTCGTTTACTTCTTCAAGTAGACGATCGATCTCTGTATGAACTTCATTAGACTCAGGAAATTCATCACCATTGATGTATTTAATATTGTAACTCGTGCCCATCGTTGGGCCACTCAAATGCACTTGCTCTCTTGACTGCTCACAGCCCGCAAGAAAAATCAAAGAAGTTAATGCAACAAGCCAAATTCTCACTTGCTTACTCCTGTCTAATGTTGAGGATTTATATAAGGAAAAATAAGAGTAAAAAATAGGTATTTTGAATGCCTTACTCTTTCTTATATAAGCCAGTATGTTGTCAAAAGCTGTCTTAGAAAAACAAATGGCTGACTCGTAGGAGTCAGCCATAATATCAATCACTTAAGTGGATTAACCACCGAAGTCATCTAGTAGGATGTTTTCATCTTCTACACCAAGATCTTTCAGCATGCCGATAACAGCAGCGTTCATCATCGGTGGACCACACATGTAGTACTCACAATCTTCAGGAGCTTCGTGATCCTTCAGGTAGTTTTCGTACAGTACGTTGTGGATGAAACCAGTGTAACCGTCCCAGTTGTCCTCTGGTTGAGGATCAGACAGTGCACAGTGCCACACGAAGTTTTCGTTTGCAGCCGCTAGGCCATCGAAATCTTCAATGTAGAACATCTCACGCTTAGAACGCGCGCCATACCAGTAAGACATCTTACGAGTAGACTTAAGACGCTTAAGTTGGTCGAAGATATGAGAACGCATAGGCGCCATACCTGCACCACCACCGATGAATACCATTTCATTGTCTGTGTCTTTAGCAAAGAACTCACCAAATGGACCAGAAATAGTACATTTGTCGCCTTCTTTAAGAGACCAGATGTATGAAGACATAACACCAGGAGCTACGTCAGGGTTGTTTGGCGGCGGAGTTGCGATACGCACGTTAAGCTTGATGATGCCTTTCTCTTCTGGGTATGAAGCCATAGAGTAAGCACGGATCGAATGCTCTTTAACGATAGACTCATAACGGAACAAGTTGAACTTATCCCAGTCACCACGGTATTCCTCAGGAATATCGTAATCTGCGTATTTCACGTGATGTGGTTCAGCTTCAATCTGAATGTAACCACCCGCGCGGAACGGAACTTCTTCACCTTCAGGGATCGCTAGAGCAAGTTCTTTGATGAAAGTAGCTTCGTTGTTATTCGAGATAACAGTACATTCCCACTTTTTAACACCAAAGATATCTTCGTCTAGTTCAATCTCCATGTCAGTTTTCATAGCAACTTGACATGCAAGACGTTCGCCTTCGCGAGCTTCGCCTTTTGTGATGTGATCAAGTTCAGTTGGTAGGATGTCGCCACCGCCAGACTTAACTTTTACACGACACTGACCACAAGAGCCACCGCCACCACAAGCAGAAGATACGAAGATACCAGCGCCAGCTAGGGCACCAAGTAGCTTGCTACCAGGTTGAGTAACGATCGCCTTTTCAGGGTCGCCGTTTACTGAAATAGTGATGTCACCTGATGGTACTAACTTAGACTTAGCGAAAAGAATCACTAGTACTAGAGCCAGTACAATAATGGTAAACATCGCTACGCCAAGAATAATACTAAACATTTGTTATTCCTTATTACTGGGTGCTTACCCTACAGTTGAACACCAGAGAAAGACATAAAGCCTAACGCCATCAGACCAACAGTAATGAACGTGATACCAAGGCCACGAAGACCTGGAGGTACGTCAGAGTACTTCATCTTCTCACGGATACCCGCAAGAGCAACGATAGCTAACATCCAACCCACACCAGAACCGAAGCCGTAAACAACAGATTCAGCAAAGTTGTAGTCACGAGTTACCATGAAAGATACACCACCAAAGATTGCACAGTTAACTGTGATCAGTGGAAGGAAGATACCTAGTGCGTTGTACAAAGGTGGGAAGAAACGGTCTAGAACCATCTCTAGGATTTGTACAAGTGCCGCGATAACACCGATGAATGCGATGAAGTTAAGGAAACTTAAATCGACACCTTCAACAAGCGCGTTTTCTTTCAGGATGTGTGTGTAAACAAGGTTGTTTACAGGAACAGCGATTGTAAGTACTACAACTACCGCAACACCAAGACCAAAAGAAGTTTTAACTTTCTTAGATACCGCTAGGAATGTACACATACCTAGGAAGAAAGAAAGCGCCATGTTTTCGATGAAAATCGATTTAACTAGCAGACTAATATAATGTTCCATGACTACCTTACCCCTTCGCTTCTACTTGTTCTGGTTTGAACACACGAATTGCCCAAATCAAGAAACCAATTAGGAAGAATGCAGAAGGTGCTAGAAGCATCAAGCCGTTTGGCTGATACCAACCACCGTTGCTCACTAGAGGTAGTACTTCCATACCAAATAGTTTGCCAGAGCCTAGAAGCTCTCGGAAGAAACCAACAGTGATAAGAACGAAACCGTAACCAAGACCGTTACCAAGACCATCGATTAGAGATGGGATTGGCGCAGACTTCATTGCGAATGCTTCAGCACGCCCCATTACAATACAGTTAGTAATGATTAGGCCTACGAATACAGATAGCTGCTTAGAGATATCGTATAGGTATGCTTTAAGCACTTGGTCTACCACGATTACTAGTGATGCGATAATTGCCATCTGAACGATGATACGCACACTGTTAGGAATGTGGTTACGGATCAAAGAAACGAAGAAGTTAGACAGAGCAGTAACGAACATTACCGCGATAGTCATAACAAATGCTGTTTCTAGCTTAGTGGTTACCGCAAGAGCAGAACACACACCAAGAACCTGTAGCGCGATTGGGTTGTTGTCCAACACCGGCGCTAAGATGCTCTTTTTAATTTCTTTTGCACTAGACATTAGTTCAGACCTCCGTCACGAACTTTTGCTAGGAACGGACCAAAGCCCATATCACCTAACCAGAAGTCAAATGTATGTTGAACACCAACGCTAGTCAGTGTTGCACCAGAAAGGCCATCTACACCGTGCTCAGAACCTTGAGGAGCGCCACCTTTAACAACCTGAATAGCAGGTTTGTGGTTTTCGTCGAATAATTTCTTACCAACGAATTGAGCGCGCCAAGATGGGTTCTCAACTTCACCACCAAGTCCAGGAGTTTCACCTTGCTCGTAGTAAGTGATACCAGAAACTGTGTTGCCATCAGTTTCTACCGCAACGAATGCGTACATCATTGACCATAGACCGTTACCGTGAACAGGGATGATAACTTTAGAAGTTTCAGCGCCATCTTTCACAAGGTATACAGTACCCGTGTTAGCACGACGAAGGATCTTAGCGATGTCATCTTCAGCTGAAAGCTTGATTGACTGAGCTGGATCTTTTGCCGCTTTACGTTGGTCGTATGCAGCAGCATCGCCGTCAACGAAATCGCCAGTAGCGAAATCAACTAGACGAGGTTCAATGTTCTCTGCGTACAGTTCAGGGATATTACCCGCAAGTTCAATGCCCGCAACTTCAAGGATCTTAGTTTGCTGATCTAGAACCGCGTTAGCTTGTTGCTTAGGTTTAAGAACAACTGCAGCTGTTGAAACGATGATTGAGCACACTAGGCTCAATGCGATAACAACAAACAGCGTCTTTTTAATGCTATCGTTATTACTTGCCATAGCGCGCTAGTCTCCGCTTAATGTTCTTCTCGATTACAACGTGGTCAAACAGAGGAGCAAATAGGTTTGCGAATAGAATCGCAAGCATCATGCCTTCTGGGTATGCAGGGTTAACTACACGAATCATTACACACATTGCGCCGATTAGGATGCCGTACCACCACTTACCTTTGTTGGTAAATGAAGCTGATACTGGGTCAGTCGCCATGAAGAACATACCGAATGCGAAGCCACCTAGAACTAGGTGCCAGTGCCAAGGCATGCTGAACATTGCGTTAGTATCAGAACCGATCACGTTAAACAGCGTAGACACAGCAATCATACCGATCATTACACCAGCAATGATTCGCCATGAAGCGATACGCATGTAAACGATCATCGCAGCACCGATCATAAGTGCTAGAGTCGATACTTCACCGATAGAACCTGGGATGTTACCAATGAATGCGTCCATCCAAGTGATTGCTTCACCAGATGTTACGTTCATTAGTGCGCTACCGCCGCCTTGAGCCCATTGGCTAAGAGCAGTTGCACCAGAGAAACCATCTGCAGCAGTCCAAACTACGTCACCTGAAATCTGTGCAGGGTATGCAAAGAATAGGAACGCACGGCCAGCAAGTGCAGGGTTCAGGAAGTTACGACCCGTACCACCGAAGATCTCTTTAGCGACTACAACACCGAAGGTAATACCTAGTGCTGCTTGCCATAGAGGAAGTGTTGGCGGAACGATAAGCGCGAATAAAATAGAAGTAACAAAGAAACCTTCGTTTACTTCGTGCTTACGCACCATACAGAACAGAACTTCCCAGAAACCACCAACGATGAATACCGTTGCGTAGATAGGTAGGAAGTAAGTCGCACCAAGTAGCATCTTGCTGCCAACACCTGCATCGGCTCCTAAGGAGGCTCCAAGCATTTCGGTTAGCCAGTAGTGCCAGTTACCACTGATAACAGATGCTAGTTCAGCACCTGCATACATATGGTTAAGTGCTGCGATAGCTTGGCCACCCGCGTTGTACATACCCCAGAACATTGCTGGGAATACCGCGAACCAAACCATGATCATGATACGTTTTAAATCAACGCTATCACGAACGTGCGAGCTTTTCTTTGTAATAAGACCTGGCGTGTAGAACACTGTCGCTGCTGCTTCGTAAAGCGCAAACCACTTCTCGTGTTTACCACCTGGCTCAAAATGATGCTCGATGTCTTCAAGAAACTTTTTAAGGCCCATGAAAATTACCCTTCCTTCTCAATCGTATCTAGGCATTCACGAAGTAGTTGACCGTACTCGTACTTACCTGGACATACAAAGGTACACAATGCTACATCTTCTTCGTCTAGCTCTAGCGCACCTAGTGCTTGAGCACTATCAATGTCGCCTGCACATAGATCACGAAGCAGCAATGTAGGTTCCATATCTAGAGGCATTACGCGCTCGTAGTTACCAATTGGAACCATTGAGCGGTCACTACCGTTTGTTGTCGTTGTCATGTTGAACAACTGACCTTTAAACAGGTGACCAAGGAATGAACGAGTAACAGAGAACTTGTTCTTACCAGGCATAGCCCAGCCGAATAGCTCTTTATCACGACCTTCACGTAGAACAGAAACTTGCTGATGGTAACGACCAAGGAAAGCATGTGGACCTGTTGCTTCAGTACCCGTAAGTACAGAACCAGAAATCACACGAACTTCGCCTGGCATTAACTCGCTGTCTGTCAACTCTTCAAGGCTAGCACCAATTTGAGTACGAACTAGACGTGGGTTGTTCACCACTGGACCAGCCAGAGAAACAACACGCTCAGAGTAAATCTCACCAGTAAGGAAAAGCTTACCGAATGCGATAACATCTTGGTAGTTAATGCTCCACGCTACATTTTGTGCATTTACCGGATATAGGTAATGCATATGCGTGCCTGCAAGACCTGCAGGGTGTGGGCCATCAAAAACATGTTCTTCAACGTTAGACTGAGCTGAACGAGGTAAGCTAGTACCTTTTTTACAAACGTACACTTTACCGTTAGTCAGAGTTGAAAGAAGATCTAAACCAGCAACGAAAGCATCAGACTGCTCGTTAATGATTAATTCTGGCTCAGCTGCTAGCGGATTAGTATCCATAGCAGTAACGAAAATAGCCTGAGTTTCAGAATCAACTGCTGGAACCTTGCTGAACGGACGAGTTCGCAAAGCGGTCCATGCGCCAGACTCAACTAACTGAGCTTTAACCGTTTCACGGTCAAGGCCTACTAGTTGGTTAGCTTCATAGCTATTGAACGTGATTTGCTCATTGCCTGCTACTTCAATCACTACTGATTGAAGAACACGCTTAGCACCACGGTTCACTTCAATAACTTTACCGCTTGCTGGAGAAGTAAATACAACACCTGGGTTCTTTTTATCTGCAAAAAGAACTTGGCCTTTCTTCACTTCATCACCAACGCGAGCATGCATCGTAGGACGCATACCAACGTACTCTTCGCCAAGCAAGGCGACTTTAGTGATGGACTTACCATCATTAATCACCTGGGATGGAGTTCCTGCGATAGGAAGATCCAAACCCTTCTTTATTGTAATCATACGCACTTGCACTACTTTATCGGGAAAAAGATTCTTTTAATTGCGTAAATTCGGGACGTTTTAAAATCGCCCTTAGACACGACATTACAGTGTCCGGTTTTGGTAAATTTGAGATACCAAAATCGCAACATTACATTAATAAACTCATCACAAATATTATGTGAGATTTATCAGGTGCCGTATTCTAGCATTTTTTGACAACTTGATGCCATGACCAATAACTTGAATACGGCCTTTATTTGGTGAGATTTGAAGCATATGGACTCTCAAATATGTATAAATTTGACGAGCCGCACAGATAGATTGGCTTTTGAATCGTGTTTTAAACAAGAGATTAATACTCTGTCACAAACTAATATTTTACGAGTTATGTTGAAACACTGTTAATAAAAACATTACTCATTGTAGGTATTTTTAGTCGTTCAAATTGCCATCAGTTTGAGTGATATAACAACGAAAAACACATAGGTTTGGCGACAAAAAAGGCGGCATCACCACCTTTTGTCAATATGCTCGCTGTGTTACTTGCCACCACCCATACACATAGGGCTGTCTGGCACGTTATCGAGCTGCTTCATCCATTCATCTTTTGTATAAGTGTGAATGGACAGTGCGTGAATATTATTCGCTAGCTCTTCTGAAAGAGCTTTATTTACCGCTCGATGACGAGCAATAAGACGCAAACCTTCAAACACATCGCTGACAACAATCACTTTGAAATGACTCTCAGAACCAGCCGGAACATTGTGCATATAGCTCTCATTAACCACGTTTAAATGACTTGGTGAAAACTCATTGTGCAATTTTGTTTCGATAACTTCTTGGATCATTGTGATTCCTTAATAACGTATTGGCATTATCCGTGGGATGAGTATAAACCCTAAGCGGTCGACTGTCTGAGTATTTGATAGCGAATGGCGTAGGTTTGGTTGAGTTTTTTCTATCTTGTTCAGCCTGCATTTGAGACAATATCTTTGTTATTTCTTACATAAGTATCTCAAGCAATGAAAACCGAACTTACCCTTCACGATAGAACTTTAACCTTACATCGTTTCCCGAAACGTTCAAATGAAACCCTTCAAGCTTGGGATGCGGGCGACGAATACCTGATCAGTCATGTTGAAGAGATGAACCTCGAACCTGGCAAACACATCCTGATCATGAACGACAGCTTCGGTGCCCTATCCGCTTGGTTCTCGAAAGATCATGATGTCACTATGATGAGCGACTCATTTATCTCTCACCGTGGTGCCCTGAAAAACTTGCAGCGCAATCAAAGTAACCGAGTGAACTTCTTGAACACGATGGATAATATCCCACACGGTATCGATCTTGTGATCATGCAGCTGCCAAAAACAAATCGTCACCTAATCTGGCAATTGAGTCAGCTACGCCAAGCATTGCCTGAAGGCTGCCAAGTGATCGGCGTCAACAAGGTAAAAGAGATTCACACCTCTACGCTTAACCTGTTCGAAAAATACCTAGGCGAAACCAAAACATCACTAGCGAAGAAAAAACACCGCTTAGTCTTCTCATCTCCAAACTGCCAGCCAATTCAAACGGTAGAGCCTTTTGTTGAATGGGATGTAGACGGTGAAGATATCCGCCTGAAAAATTTACCAAATGTTTACTCAGGGGAAGCACTCGATCAAGGCGCTCGCTATATGCTAGAGCACATCCCACAAGATCCTGAGCTGCGTCATATCATCGATCTTGGTTGTGGCAACGGTGTATTGAGTGTAAAAGCAGGGCAATTGAACCCACAAGCCCGTATCACCTGTGTGGATGAAAGCTTTATGGCGGTGGAATCGGCGCGCCAAAACGTCAAAGATAACCTTGGTGAAGAAGGCAACTTCCAGTTCATCGCCAACAACTGTTTAGATGGCTTCAAGAAAAACAGCACCTACTTAGTGATGTGTAATCCTCCATTCCATCAGCAACAAGCGATTACGGATCACATTGCGTGGCAAATGTTCTGTGATGCAAAGCATGTTCTAAGCAATGGAGGCAAATTAATTGTTATTGGCAACCGACACCTCGGATACGATGTCAAACTAGCAAGACTATTTGGTGAAGCTAACGTTGAAACGCTTGAACTAAACCAAAAATTTGAGATATTACAAGCAACAAGAGAACCTGCGAATTTTAATAAATAAGCAGAAACGACTTCACAAGAATTTAAGATACCGAGCTTCTGGTGTGAATTTAGAAAGGATAAAGGAATGAAAAAACTGATTTTGGCTGCTTCTATTATGGCTTTGACAGCATGTTCAGCCCCTCAGCAAGAACAGATCAATGTAATGCCAGAAGCTTCACTAAGCTCAAGCAACCTTGTACAAGGCAAAACATACACACTAACCAGTAAAGATGTTCGTGCCGCTCAATATGTTGCATTGGTTGATAGTGGCCGTTCAAACATTCAGCCAATTCACGCTAAGCAAAACATGCGTATTTCTCTAGAAAATGCTGTTGCACAGCAGTTAGAGTCTCAAGGTTTTCGTGCGAGCGTAAACAGTGAAAACTCGATTGTTTTGGAGATTCAAGAAGCACTCGTTACCGTAGAGCACACCATTATGGAAAACAAAATGGACGGTAAAGTAACGCTTGAAGTTACCGCTGAAACGCCTGAAGGCAAACTAGTTAAAACATTCAACGGCACTGCAACACGCACTGGTGCATTGAGTGCATCTAACGACGACATCTCTATGGTTCTTAATGACGTGATCAACTTGGTTCTTACTGAGATCGCTAACGACCAAGAGCTACAAACTTACATGAAGGAACGTTTCTAATGGGTCGTATTTTATCTTCTATCGCATTAATGCTAGTGAGCGTAAGCGTTTGGGCTGGTCCTAAAGTAAACGTGGAAACAACATTAGGCGACTTCACAATTGAGCTAAACCAAGAACAAGCACCGGTTAGCGCGGAGAACTTCCTAAAATACGTTGCAGACGGCAGCTACGAAGGCACTATCTTCCACCGTGTTATCCCTGGTTTCATGGCACAAGGTGGCGGCTTCGATCAAGACATGAATCAACAAGCGACTTATGCTCCTATCAAGAATGAAGGCAGCAACGGCCTGAAGAACGATACAGCAACAATCGCTATGGCTCGTACTAATGCGCCAGATTCTGCAACTCGTCAGTTCTTCATTAACTTCTCTGATAATGATTTCTTGAACGCAAAAGGTGGTAACCCAGGCTACGCTGTATTTGGCAAAGTAACTGAAGGTTTTGATGTTGTTCAAAAGATGGCAACGATTCCAACCAAGCGAATGGGCCGCATGTCAGACATCCCAGTCGACCCAATCGTCATCACTAAAGTGACCCTTCTTAAGTAATCCAATCTAACGCCCTTATTTCTTAAGGGCGTTTTTCTATACAAGGACGCCCTATGTCATCAGGCACTCCCTCTCTTTCTTGGATGCAGACTTTTCGCAGCTACCTAGATAAACGTCTACTTTGGGTGTTTATGCTCGGCTGTTCGAGTGGCTTCCCATGGGTTCTTATTGGATCCAACATGTCTGGTTGGCTAAAAGATGCAGGTTTAACGCGTGCTGCCATTGGCTACTTTGGTAGTGTGTTTGCCGTGTATGCGATTAACTTTTTATGGGCACCATTGGTAGACCGAGTAAAACTGCCGGTGCTTCACGCAATACTCGGCCAGCGACGCAGTTGGATCTTTTTCTGCCAATCCATTGTTTTAATCGGTACCTTATTCATCGCAGGCGTCAATCCCGCAGAGAACTTGGCGTTTACTTCAATGTTGGCGCTCGCTATTGCCATTGCCTCAGCCACGCAAGACATCGCGATTGATGCATTTCGTATTGATACCTTCCCAAAATCCGAAGCATCAAAACTGCCGCAAGCTTCTGCAATGGCCGTAATTGGTTGGTGGACGGGGTATTCTCTACCAGGCTACCTTGCCTTTATTAACGCAGACTCAATCGGTTGGAATGGCGTGTATTACGGAATGGCAGGCGTCGTTGTCGTACTAATGCTGTTTACTCTTTTTGTCGGAGAGCCAAATACACAACGCGAAGCCCTGCAAGAACAGGCTCAGCAACGCCACAATAAGGTTGTCGGTTCGAAAGTCGTGGCTTGGTTCAGTGTTACCGTGTTAGAACCGTTTTATGACTTCTTCAAACGAAACGGAGTTCAAGTTGCCATCACCCTACTGCTGTTCGTATTCCTATTTAAGATAGGTGAAGCCTTCCTAGGTCGCATGTCGATCACCTTCTATAAAGAGATAGGTTTCAGTAACGAACAGATCGGCCACTATTCGAAGTTAATTGGTTGGGGCGCAACCATATTCTTCACTTTGGTAGGCAGCGTCTTCAATGTAAAATTCGGCATTGTACGCGGACTGATGATTGGCGGTGTTGCCATGGCAGCCAGTAATCTAATGTTTGCATGGATCGCTCAAGCAGGCCCAAGTGAAACACTGTTCTTGGCAACGATTATTGTCGATAACTTCACAACCGCCTTTTCGACAGTGGCATTCGTTTCCTTCTTAACGCTACTAACTGGGCAAGCTTTCTCGGCAACGCAATATGCCTTACTCGCATCCTTAGGTAACTTCGGTCGCACCACACTGGCTTCCTTCAGCGGTGAGTTGGTTGATTACCTCAATGACTGGTCAACCTTCTTTATACTTACTGCTCTCATGGTGATACCAAGTTTGATCATGCTCTATTCGTTGCGCCACTTTTTCACAGATTTACTAGAAAAAGCTAAAACCAACCACGAATAAGAGAAAAAGAAGACCGAATAGAAAGAGGGTAGCTTCACGCTACCCTCTTTACTTTGTCACTAATGATTTGGTAAGCGCTAGTCTGTTGTATCACTCACAATAAGGTTGAAGCCTGTGCCAGCCGAATCGTCGATCGCAACAACTTGGTATACCACGCCATCAGCTAACATCGCCTGTGCTGAATTAACCGCTATTGTTGATGGGTCACCTGCAACGGTAATCGTTACGTAATAGGTTCCCGCTGCGACATAAATACCATTCACATAATCTTTAAATTTCACATCACTCAGCGCTGGAGTGCTGCCAGCAATACCCGTGTTCTCGGTCAAGTAAATATCTACCGAAGCTGCAATTGGGTTTGCCGCAGCATGGGTAATATTCAATACTGCGCTGGTCGCAACCGGGCGACGGTTTTCAGGAACTACCAAAGCTTCCAAATTCAATGGACTCACTGTGCCCACCGCGTAGATGCTGTAATCCATACCCGCAAATACAGCGACACCATCCGCATCAATCAGTGCATTAGTTGTAGTACCATCTGCAAAGATATCAATATCGTAGCTTCCGACAGCCAAATCGATAAAACCTCGGATTTCCTTGAACATCAAATCAGCTAAAGGCGCAAAAGCCGAACCATTTACAAATGGGTCTACGTCTGGAGCACCATCAACTAAATGTCCTACTCTGACTTCTGCCGTTTCTGCCATGTCGTAGATTAAAGATGAGCCCGAACCATCCATTACCATCAATTTAACAAGTGAAGCACTATTAGAATCTGCTCTTGGTACGGCTGCAATGGTCAGCTCGCTACCAGCAGGGAGAGTGATCTCTCCTGAATCAAACGCGATAGCACTACCGCTTACTGTTTCAAGTCTCACACGATATTGACCCGCAGGAATATTGAGCACATCGGTAAAATCTTTATAAGCCAACGTCCCCAACGGTGCACCCAATGGATCACTAGGACCTGTGACATACAAGTTTACATCGCCGACACCTGTTGCCGCATGGACTACTTGCACATCTAAACTTGAACTGGTTGCCGTGCCCGCAGCAGGACGAGTAACAACTAAAGCTTCTACAGGGTTATTGGAACCATCTGCATCGCCCACCACCATCACCGTGTAATCTAGGTCTTGGCTCAGGTTAAATTGGCTTTGAGGTATAACGGTTGCGACAGCCTCTCCGGGAAGTTGAACATCAACTTGCACTGAAGTCTGCCCTTCTGGCACTGAAGCGTACCCAGACGCTCGAGCATAATCGACACCAGTCCATCGAGCCTGACTGTTGACGATAACATTAGCTAAAGGAGCATCGGGTGATGCATGAACAGCTTGAAGTTGTGTAGTAGGTTCATCGTCATCATCACACCCAACAATGAAAAGGGCTGATATCGCTACAGCGAGTATAGGTGAATATTTCATCGGTCTTCTCTCCAAAAAAGTTAGACCAGTTCGTCACACAAATGATTAGTCCAATAACTAATCTTTAAAAAGTATTTCAAAATCTAGTGCAGTGAACTGTCTTTAATTCTCCGTGATTCAAAAAGTAGCTAGGTTCAAATCCCTAGGCAGTCATCACATGAGTTGTCCATCAATTGATTCCAACTCCACTACGCTGTTGGTCAAAAATAGATCAAAGACGAGATTAAGAGGTGGTTTGAATGAGTCATTTTTTAAGAGAAAACGCTTAGAAAAGAATACTGTTGATTTTGATATGCATATCACTCTATTTAGTATAATCGTTTGCTTAGAGCGGTTATTCACCAATTTATCTACAAAATAATCCAATTTCACAAAATCAATAGAATTAGAGGTGCATCAAGATGCATTGCCGCGTTAAAGTTCCATCATTTAGATCATTAATGTGATCGACCTCACCTTAATAATTGCAATTTTCACTCAGTCTCACTTTTATTTGAGAGCAAAATCGCTATTATGCTCTGCATTCGGACGACGTAAATACTTACCAGTTTTCGGGTCACTTATTTTAAACATAGAGAGTTCCATTATGCGTAAATCACTTTTAACTCTTGGTCTACTTGCTGCAACTTCAGCTCCTGCAATCGCAGCTGATTATTCAGAGGGTGTTCGTAGTAACGACTATTCATGGATGCAGTTTAATATCATGCATGTGCTTGATGAAAAGCCAGGAGATATCGACCACACTTACCTAGAAATGGAATTTGGCGGTCGTTCTGGAATTTTCGATCTTTATGGCTACGTTGATCTATTTAACCCAACAAATAACTCAACGAGCGCTAAAGATGGTGCTGACCGTCTGTTTATGAAGTTTAACCCACGTATGTCACTGGATGCAGCGACAGGTGTTGATTTATCTTTTGGTCCGCTACAAGAGCTCTACATTGCCAGCGAAAACATCATTGATGGTGGTGATAATGGCTATACTACTAAATGGGGTATCGGTTCTGACATCATGGTGCCTTGGTTTGGCAAAATGCAATTCAACCTATATGCACGCCACGAACTAACATCGCATGAGTGGAATGGTTACCAGATCTCGACTAACTGGTTTAAACCATTTATTAACTTTGAAAACGGTTCTTTCATCTCATACCAAGGCTACCTAGATTACGAATTCGGTATGGACGATACTGCTGATAACCTATCAGGTCACGGCGGTGCAATGTACAATGGTATTTACTGGCACTACAAGAACTACGCAGTAGGTTATGGTCTAAAACTTTACAGCAATGTTTATGGCCTACAAGACGGAGCTTATTTCGATAATGCAGCTCCTGAAAATGGTCGCTTCTCTACGTCTGGCGCAGCTCACTACTTTGCAGCGACGTACAAGTTCTAATCGAACCTCTGACAAAATTTCCTAAATGGCACCCTCGGTGCCATTTTTTATTGCTTTCATTTATGGCCTCGTTATCCTTGCAGCATCATTTTCTTATCTCGGTATTGCTGTGAATATCACGATTGTAGGGCCTGGAGCTATCGGCTCTTTATGGACGATAAAACTGCTTAAAGCGGGTCATAATGTCTCTTTGTGGAGCCGTTCTTCCGACCACTCCATTGAGCTATCACTTGATGGACAACCCTCTCTCCCTATCAGTAACAACAATATCGAACGATTAGCCGCGAGTGATCTGGTTATCTTCACCGTCAAGGCTTGGCAAGTCGAAACCGCAACCACTCCGCTCCTCCAACATCTCGACCCAGACACCATTCTCATGTTCATGCACAATGGAATGGGCGCGGTCGATAATATTGCTACTCAAGTCGATGGTTACCCCGTTGTATTGGCGACCACGACTCAAGCCGCATTCAAACCCAGCCGTAATCATGTATCTCATACAGGGTTAGGCCACACCCAATTGGGTGCTTTTAACCAAGTCGGTCAGCAATGCACGTTTTTAGTTGATGTCCTCAACCATGCCCTGCCAGAGGTAAGCTGGAACCCTGAAATAAAAACTGCGCTTTGGACTAAGCTCGCGATTAACTGTGCCATAAATCCACTCACTGGGCTCAAGCAGATTAAGAATGGCGAACTTGCTGATCACCAATTTGAGGGGGTGTTGCGTTCGATAGTTCAAGAACTGACAGAAGTGATGCAAGCAGAAGGGATCGCCTGTTCATTCGAGGAATTAGCAGCAAGCGTCAAACGCGTCATCCTAGCGACGGCAGAGAACTACTCTTCAATGCAGCAAGATATGTTTTATCAGCGTAAGACAGAGGTCGACTTCATTAGCGGCCATCTAATCAAGACAGCACTTAAGCACGGCATAAAGGTTCCTGTTAACCAAAAGCTGTTTGCTCAAGTCAAAGAGCAAGAAAAGCGCTGGGATCATGAATATTCGTCAGCAACGCTTAACAAGTCGCGATAAAATAACAAGACCGCTCAGCATAATGCTAGCACCCACTTTCAAGATTTAGGTAAGAACAGATGTTTGATATCAATCACATCCGAGAGCAGTTTCCTGCGCTATCCCAAACCATCAATCAACAACCGTTGATTTACTTAGACAGCGCGGCGACGACACAGAAGCCTCAGGTGGTTATTGATGCCATTAGCCAATATTACTCGAAGCAGAATGCCAATGTGCACCGTGGTAGCCATAGCTTAACTGCCCATGCTACCAGTCAATTTGAAGCCGCTAGAGACAAGGTCGCCCAGTTTATTGGTGCTTCGTCTTCAAAAGAGATCATCTGGACTCGCGGTGCTACGGAAGCACTTAACCTAATTGCTCAAACGTATGCAAGAAGCACGCTTCAACCTGGTGATGAGATCTTAGTGAGTGAGATGGAACATCACGCCAACATAGTGCCTTGGCAAATTGTGGCAGAACAAACCGGCGCTAAAGTCGTTAAAGTACCGATGACACCGGATTGTGAATTTGACCTCACTGCGTTTGATGCACTTTTAAATGAACAAACCAAGATTGTTGCATTAGCTCAGATAACCAACGTAACGGGTTCTCGTCAGCCGATTGAAACCGTCATCGAGAAAGCACATAAGATGAATGCAATTGTGGTAGTCGATGGCGCACAAGGTATCGTTCATGAATCGGTTGATGTTGCTGCTTTAGGCGCTGATTTCTACGTATTCTCTGGACACAAGCTCTATGCCCCTGCGGGCATCGGTGTGCTTTACGGCAAGCTTGAATTGTTAGAAGCGATGCCACCTTGGCATGGTGGTGGCAAAATGGTCGAGCGCGTCTCTTTCTCTGGCACTACTTTTTCAGAACTGCCTGGCAAATTCGAAGCGGGCACGCCAAATGTGGCAGGAGCCATAGCACTAAGCACCGCAATAGAATGGTTAAGTGGTTTTGTACAACAAGATGTCGAAAATCATATCCACCAACTACAACACGAGACTTATCTTGCTCTCAGTAAACTGGATGACATTCAGATTTTAGGGTATCAACCTAACGCAAGTGTGATTACTTTTGTGATGGATGGTGTTCACCATCAAGATATAGCGACTCTACTGGATCAGCAAGGTATCGCAGTACGTGCAGGACATCATTGTGCTCACCCATTAATGGATGCACTTAATGTGAAAGGAACGGTGCGAATTTCATTTGGTATTTACAACACCATGGAGGATGTTGAAAAACTCATCGCGGCAATAGAAAAAGCCGTTGATATGCTTTAGGGAGTAGCGAAATTACTTAGGGTTGGCGTTTAACGTCAACCCTTTTTGCTTCTGTGTATCAAGGAGATATTAAGCACTTAGCTCTTGGATTTGAGCAACAATCGCTTTTAATCCATTACCGCGAGATGGGCTAAGGTGGGTAATTAGGCCGATTTGTTCAAAGTAACCATCAATATCGAACGCTTGAACCTGCTCTGATGTTTTTCCATCATACGCAGCCATTACTAATGCAATCAGACCGCGAACGATACGCGCATCAGAATCAGCACAAAAGTGCCAAACACCATCGATATTCTGAGAAACCAACCACACTTGGCTTTCACAGCCAGAGACAATCACCTGCTCACTTTTCAGTTCATCAGGCATCGTTGGCAGTTTCTTACCCCATTGAATCACTTGGCGATAACGGTCTTCCCAGCCGCTGAATGTCTGCATCTTCGCGACAATATCATCACTGGTAATTTCAGTGCCGAATGGAGAGCTTGGGAATGACATCATTTTAATATCCAATAGATTATGACTAAATGTACAGGTGACAATGGTTTAGTGTTCTCAAGCAAATAATAAAGAACTACTTAGAGTGCTTTTGAATCAGCTTTTCAACAATACGTGAAACAGCCACAAAACCAAACGTCGCAGTGACCACTGTCGCAGCGCCAAAACCCGTCGCACAGTCCATGCGTTTTGGACCTTCCGCTGTTGCTTTCGCAGCACATACACTGCCGTCAGCTTGAGGGTATTTCAGCTGTTCAGTCGAGAACACACAATCGATACCAAACTTACGCGCAGGGTTCTTAGGGAAATTATGATGACGACGAAGGGTATCTTTTAGCTTCTTCGCGAGCGGATCTTGAATCGTCTTCGTCAGATCAGCCACTTTGATTTGAGTCGGATCGATTTGACCACCCGCACCACCAGTGGTGATCACCTTAATTTTGTTGCTACGACAATATGCCAACAGTGAAGCCTTAGCTTTCATGCTGTCAATCGCATCTAATACAAAGTCGAACTCTTTCGACAGGTATTCAGCCTGATTGTCTGGGCCGATGAAGTCGTCAATCAGGTTAACTTTACACTCAGGGTTAATCAGCTTAACGCGCTCTGCCATCACTTCAATTTTGCTTTTACCAACGGTACCCGACATTGCGTGGATCTGACGGTTGATGTTGGTCACACACACATCATCCATATCGATCAAAGTCAGCTCACCTAAACCAGTACGAGCAAGCGCTTCAACCGCCCATGAACCGACACCACCAATACCGATCACACACACGTGTGCTGCTCTAAGTATGTCGACTTCACTATTGCCATATAGGCGACGTGTGCCACCAAATCGTTGGTCATAGTTTTCTGAAGCTGGAGTGGTCAATTCACGCATTGTTGCCGCCAATTTATTTCTGAGAAAAAGAAAAGAGTGCGTTTTATACGCACTCTTGAATAAAAAGTCTAGGGGATTAGCGATTCGCTTTCAATGCCCTATTTTATTGTAGCTTACTCAACCTTTTCAGGAGGCAAAGCCCAAGGCGCTTCAGTTGCGCTGCCATCTAAACCGAGCTTCCACACACGACCAAAATGCTTGTAATGGCCCGCTTCTGTACCCGCTCGAGGGCCCATGCCGTGGTAAAGGTCCAAATGGTTTTGCTTAACCGCGCCGCCCGTATCCAAAACCAATAGCAGTCTTAGTTGATGAGCGCCGCTCCAAGTACCATCAGCATTCAATAATGGAACCTCAGCAAGAATCGGCGTCCCCATAGGCAAGATAGAGCGATCGCCCGCAACCGCCGCCATAGGTAATAGAGGAATGCCCGCGCTACCCATCACAGATAGGTCGTCTCTCGCTTCAAAAAACACGAAAGATGGGTTTTGCTCAAGCAGCTCTTTGACCACTTCAGGATCGTTTGCCAATACCCACTCTTTGATTGCTTTTAGCGACATTTTTTCGCGTGGAACTAAGCCTCGTTCAATCAGAACACGGCCAATGCTCACATAAGCTTTATTGTTCTTACCCGCGTAGGCGAAATACTGCAGCGTGTCATCATCACCGAAGTGTACAAATCCACTGCCCTGTACTTCCATCATAAATGGGTCGATACGGTTTGCTGAGTAACCTAACTCAAGGCCCTGACCTTCTAGTGCGCCGTTGTAAATCTCTTGGCGTGTTGGACACTCTTTACCACACTCAGGAAGCCCGTAAACAGGGTAACGATATTCTTCATTCGCTTCGTGGCGCAGCTCCATCACAGGAGAAAAGTAGCCCGTGAACAAAACATTGCCCTGCTTATCTCCACCACCAAGCTGAGCCGTTTGAACACCAAAGTTTGCGAGTTCACTTGGATCACCACTTAGCATCGCCCACTCATTAAGTTGCTTGTATAGCGGCTCGTAGATTTTCGCCATCGATGGTGATCGAGACACAACCATCTCAGCTTGCTCAGCAAATGCCGTGTAATCTCTTGGTTTATTAGACTCCACTACATCGACCTTATTTAAGGTGCGAGGAAATTCATCATCAAGGTGTTGTTGAGCGAGATCGGTGGGTTGGGCACAGCCAAATAAAACAGAGGCTGCGACAAGGGGAAGCCATTTTTTAATCACAAGAGTCATCCTAAAAATTCTATGCATCGAGGATGACAAAAACGATCAGATAACACAATCTTAGTTTGTAAGAGTTTACAAGAAGATAACCTATCGGACGGAGTTATCATTATGACCTTTTAAACGAAAGACGGGATTGTAATGACTCTCTGAATCCAGCGTCATTTCTGTGTTGTCAGAATTGGTCATTCGGAAGCGGTACGTTTTATCTCCCGCTTTATACTCGAAGTAGTTGCCGTCAAATTCAAAACTGGTCGCGATAATAGATCCAGCGACAGACACTCCATTGGCATTCAACACAAACTCATCCGTCGCATAATGAGCCACATCTTGCTCAATCCAAGTGCCATACAGCAAATGATTTGGCGTTGCAGCCTCCTGCAAACGAGTGATGACATCACCATAAAGCGATACGACAGCAAACGAACCGACCAGAGCCAACACCATCAGGCAACGCTCTATGATCTTGCGCTTCAATGGAGATTGACTGCGCTGTTCAGCCTCACTGTAGAGGCCTTTAGTAATCTCATCGATTTTATTCTTTTGTGCTGAAGCTTGTGGCATTCGGTTACTACTCATGAAGATGCTGTGCGCATTCTACACTGAGACACTTTATATAATGAAGCCTAGATGAGAATTGTTTGCGCTTTATTCCAAAAAGATGTTGTTTAATTTTGAATTTAAATGCTAAATTATCGAATAAATAAACAAATCGGATTTGTTCTGTGAAACTAAGAAGTACAGCACTAGTAAAAGGCTTTAGACAATCAACCCCCTATGTTAACGCACACCGTGGCAAAACCATGGTCATAATGTTGGGAGGCGAAGCTGTTGCCGATAAGAACTTTGGTAACATAATTAGTGACATCGCTCTGCTCCATAGCCTTGGAGTAAAGATTGTTCTCGTTCACGGTGCAAGACCACAGATCAACCAGCTACTGGCGAAGCAAGATTGCCACACACCCTATCATAAGAACATTAGAGTCACCGATGAATATGCCCTGGGTGTGGCTATGCAGGCTGCTGGACAGCTTCAACTCGCTATTACCGCACGTCTTTCAATGAGCTTAAACAACACGCCAATGGCGGGCACTCAACTTAACGTGATGAGTGGCAACTTCATTACAGCACAGCCATTGGGGGTGGATGATGGCACCGACTATTGCCATAGCGGACGTATTCGTCGAATCGATATTGAAGGGATTAATCGAACGCTCGACCAAGGTTCCATCGTGTTGCTTGGCCCGATTGCCAGCTCCGTTACAGGCGAAAGCTTTAACCTACTCTCAGAAGAGGTCGCAACCCAGGTAGCGATTCGTTTAAAAGCCGACAAGCTTATTGGCTTTTGCTCTGAGCAAGGGGTAACAGACCAAAACGGCAATGTGCTCGCCGAGCTCTTTCCTAAAGATGCTAAACAGATTCTTGAACGCTTAACCGAAAATCAGAATCCAGTTGAAGACATGAGCACCGGGACCATGCGCTTCCTGAAAGGAGCAATTTCCGCTTGTCGTGCAGGCGTACCTCGTTGCCACTTAATCAGCTACAAAGTGGATGGCGCCCTGATACAAGAGCTGTTCTCTTTCGATGGTATTGGAACCCAAGTGGTGATGGCGAGTGCCGAGCAAGTAAGACAAGCTCAGATTGACGACATTGGCGGCATCTTTGACCTTATTCGCCCTCTTGAAGAGCAAGGCATCTTAGTACGCCGCTCAAGAGAGCAATTAGAACAAGAGATCCACCGATTTACCATTATTGAAAAAGATGGACTGATTATCGGTTGTGCAGCGCTTTACGCATACCCGGAAGATCATATGGCGGAGATGGCTTGTGTGGCTATTCATCCTGATTATCGTGATGGCAACCGCGGACAAATACTACTGGATTATATGCGTCATCAATCGAAGTCTCGTGATATCGACCAAATTTTCGTTTTAACTACACATAGCCTGCATTGGTTCCGTGAACAAGGGTTTTACGAGATTGGAGTTGATGAGCTACCGATGGAAAAACAGGGCCTATACAACTATCAACGTAACTCAAAAATCTTAGCGTTAAATGTGTAAATAAAGTTTTGGACTAAAATCTCACTTCAAAGGAAAAATAATTGCAAATGTAATCGTTTTCTATATGAGATTTATTAGGTATGCACTTTAACTCACAAACAAAATTGTTTAGAATTTGCTCGCTTTAAAAAAATAACAAATGTTTTTATTGGAATGACCACCTCGACCGCCCTATGACACAAATCATTTGAGCGAATCGAAGTGGTTACTGCACGGATTGCTATACCCGTTAACGATCAGCAGGCGATTGATGCTCTGGTCGTTGATATAAACAGCAAAAAGAGCAACATTGATATGAGAACCATTGTTTGTAACTCGCTGCAAAGTTTTTGGGATATGGCTGATAACCAATTCTTAGAAGGGCTAGACGTTCACTGCGTGTTCCCTGTGAGCGAAAATCTAAAAGAGTTTATTTTGAATTGCCAAGCAAAATACAAGATAAACCACATATCGTTTACTCGAGCGTTTTTAGGCACTGATTCCTAGCACGCTCAAAGCAACCAGGGATGGTTGCTTTGTTCAAATACCTCAATTATCTCTAGTTGGTTAAGCGGCTTCCTAAACCACTCACTCGCTCTGTTTTCACCTTAATCCCACGCTTCAATACATTCGTATCGCTGAACATCATCAGTCGTTTCTTCGCACGCGTAATCCCCGTATAGATAAGCTCACGAGTCAAGATTGGGCTGAAATCTGGTGGCAGAATCATTAAGGTCAAATCAAATTCACTACCTTGAGATTTATGAATTGTCATCGCATAAGCCGTTTCATGCTCAGGCACTCGGCTTGGTAGTACCGCTTTCACGCTGCCATCAGGCAATTCAAAATAGACCTTCAAACGAGGCGTTGATTCAGGTTGGTTTGAATCCGCCTCAAGCATACAGATACCAATATCACCATTATATAAACCCAAGCCATGATCGTTACGCGTAACCATTACAGGTCGCCCGTGATACCACAATTCATCATTATGGGGATTCACTAAACGCCTTGCGGCAAGCGCTCTTTCTATTCTGTGGTTAAGGCCATTAACACCAAAATCGCCTTCACGAATAGAACACAACAGTCGGCATTGGCTGAACAAATCGAGTACCGATTTAGCTCTCGCTTCTTGGGTTTCTAATTCTTCTAACGGCACATTCATTCGATTGAGATACGCACCATACTCATTAACCAAGGTACGTAGCATCAAGTTATAGCTGTCGCTCGATAGAGGATGATTTTCGATATCACCAAATCCTTTAGCAAACACTTGATCTACTTGATTCGCAGAACCATTATTGATTGCTTTTGCCAACTGACCAATACCAGAGCGCGCATCGAAACGGTAACTCTTCTGCAGCATACACAGACTGTCTGCAATCGCTGGAGGGTTAACAGCTACCGCTTTTGCCTGCTGTGTATTGGCTATCGCATCAAAACCTGTCATCTCCGCAATCAAGGTGCCTTGTACACTGCTATAACCTGCGGAATTGAACGAACAGATATCACCGAGCACAGCACCGGCCTCAACGGAAGCCAGTTGGTCTTTATCTCCCAACAAGATAAGCCTTGCGTGTTCAGGAAGTGCATCCACCAGCTTATACATCATCGACAGATCAACCATCGATGCTTCATCCACCACCAAAATATCAAGGTGGAGTGGATTACGTCGGTTGTGTCTAAACTCAGCACGGTTGGGAATCGCGCCAAGTAATCGGTGCAAAGTGCTCGATTCCGTTGGTATGTTGGCTTTTACTTCAGGCGCTAAAGGCAGTTGCTCAATCGCTTTACCGATTGATTCAGTTAAACGCGCCGCCGCTTTACCCGTTGGTGCCACTAGCTTAATCGTTGGTGTTTTACCTTGGCTTAGTGATTGCTCGACCATCGCCGACAGTAATTTGGTTACCGTGGTCGTTTTACCGGTACCCGGTCCACCAGAAATCACCGCAAAACGACGACTCAGTGCGACTGCTGCCGCCACTTTTTGCCAGTTCAAACATGCCGATAACGGCACCAAGTCGTCCAACACATCTAAGTCCGTCACCTGCTTAGCTTGTACAATCGCTTGGTCGATTGATCCCCAATCTAAAGCCTGCTCATTCACAATATCAAGATGGTCACACACCAATTGTTGGCGTAATACCTGAGACGTCTGCTGATTTGCTTCAGCCCTGGCTAAGGCGTTAAACAGAAAATGATAGCTACGTGCAAAAAGTAGATTGAGCGTTTCAGTCAGCGCTTTTTTCTGCTCAGTATTGAACTCTACCGGCTTACTTAAACGGTTTAAGGTCTCAGCCAACACAACTTCGTAGTTCCAATAACGCTGTAAATAGACACGCTGCCCATCGAACATTAGAGGCTTAACACAATCGTTGGTCGTTCCCACTAAGTTTGATGATTGAAGCACAGCCACCCAATCAATACCCAACAGTTTTTGGTTCAATTGCAGTGCAGTTTCACCGTATAACCCAAGTAACTGAGCAAGATCTGCCGCTAGTTCAGGGCCTGTCGTATGCTGCTGTATAAGCTGAGTACAAATGTGTCCTTTGCCTAATTCATGGCTCACTACCCCCGCGAGAAAGCCGATCTCTTGAGGGTAGCTCGTGGCTTGCTGAGCAAGAAAACGGGCAAATTGATAATCCAACTGACGAATAGAACCCTTATCCGCAAGAAACTGGAGTACATCCATCAGTTGCTCAGGAATAAGTGAAACTGGCTTTGCTGTGTTCGCAGTATCTATGCCGGTATTAGTGGTCGTTGTTGTCATTATAAAAGCCCCATCTGTCCAGTTTCATCGTCATTCAATTGTGCCGAACGTCTGTCTATCACTTTACCGTCAATCAATTGATCCATTTCATCAAGTAAAGCCAGTGTTGGTTTCGCCGAGAAAATACCTTGCTGAGATTGGCCGTCCATTCCTCGTAAGAACAAGTAGTACACGCCACCAAAATGTTGTTCGTAGCTGTAATTGGCAACGCGGCTGCGTAAGAAACGGTGCAACGCCAATGCATAGATTTGATATTGCAAATCATAGCGATGGTCGGCCATCGCCGATTTCAATGCCTCGCCATGGTAGACAGCAACATCATCTCCTAAGTGATTCGATTTCCAGTCGAGTACATAGTATTTACCTTGGTGCTCAAACACCAAATCGATGAAGCCTTTCAACATACCTTGCACGGTTTGGAAACCTAGATCGCCCGCTTTGGCTGACAATGGATCGTGATATTGAATGGTTTGATTCAGTTCAGATGCAGCCAATACTTCGATCGGCAGTAAGAATTCCATCTCAACTAAACGTTGCGTCGAGTCTTTCTCGCTTAGTTTTAAGTTCTTGCCGTCTAATGCGGTGTTCAGCACTGTATCGACCAATTGCTGAAGCACAGGTAGCCACTCTAATTCATATTGCTCTGATTCTAATAAGTGAGTGATTACTTGCGTGTTATGTTCGCTGGTTGCTGGCTCGGTAAATTCAACGTCCTCAAACAAGGTGTGTAAGAAAGTACCCGGACGAGCACCACGAGGGAACGTAAAGATAGAGCGTTCAGGTTCAATTAACTCAGACTCACCCTGCTCATCAGCCGAATCAATATCGAAGCCAGACACCTCAATGGTCGCGTCATGGCTCGCGCTGTGACTGCCTTGTTTTACAAGCCCCGAATAACTGGTGATTCGCCAGGCTCGGTCAATTGAAGCCTTGAGTTCATTAGCATGTAAGTCTTCACTCACTTGCTCTGTTTGTACAAACACTTGCTCATGAGCGGTTGGCGTTTCGGCTAACAGCACTCTTGAATTTTTTCCTTCAATGGCCGCTAGAGCTTGGTGCAATTCGGCAATACCTTGCTCTTGTCCGTTTTGAACCAAATAGCCCATCGCACTCAAATGCACGCCGGTCGGCTCTTTGGTTGAACGCCCTTTACGTAGCGGTGCCATGCCAATAAAACATCCATAAACAGCACGAGTCAGCGCCACGTAAATCAAACGTAAGTCTTCCGCCAATCGCTCTTTGTCGGCTTGAGCTAAGGCACTGTCGCTACCCGTAATATCAAGTACCGTGGTATCTGAGTCATGGTCGTAGAACTTACCTTCACTCGCTTCACGATAGCTTGCAACGAACGGCAAAAATACTAAGTCATATTCCAAGCCTTTCGATTTATGAATGGTAACGATTTGAACCAAGTTTCTTTCTGATTCAAGGCGTTGAATGTCGTCGTCACTGCCACCTAAACCATTTTGTGCATCTGAGATTGCTTCAGCCAGCCAACGCAACAAGCCATAGTCACTGTCGAGTTCTTGTCTTGCTTGTTGCAACAATTCGCCAATGTGCATTAAATCAGTGAGTGAGCGCTCACCATTTTCTTCTTCCAGTAAGCGTTCCGCGAGATGTCGTTTACTGATCACGCTGCGAAGCATTGGCAACACGCCGCGCTGAAGCCACAACTTACGATATTCTCTAAACTCGTTAACGACGTTTTCCCACACCACTTCATCGTTGTTGAGTTCATCCAATGATGCGGCATCCAGAGCAAACAACTCCGACGCTAAACTGGCGCGTAATGCTCGGTCATTTTCAGGTGTCAGCACCGCCTGCAACAAACGTTGAATATCTTGTGCGACCAAGCTGGTGAACACACTGTCTCGGTTGGATAAATACACGCTCGCAATGCCTTGTTCCGACAACGCGTTCTTAATCAGACGACCTTCACTACCGGTTCGAACCAAAACAGCAATATCACCCGCATTCACGGCATGTTGTTTTTTGCCGTTATCAAAATAGGCTTGTTGATTTTGAGAAGCGGTCAGAATAGTTTGAATTTGACTCGCTGTCGCTTCTGCCATTGCCTTGTGATATTCACCTTTCGGCAATGGCTTATCTTCAGCCTCTTGCAGCCAAAAGGTAAGTGCGTGCTGAGTTTCTCCGTTCATCACCCATTGGCGTTTGTCGGCTGATGGACTGGCAGCAACGGGCAAAAATGGAATGTCTTGATCGTAGATAAACGGGCTGTCCGAATTCATAAACACTTGGTTTACTGCACTGACCATATCGGCACTTGAGCGCCAGTTAGTGCCTAAGGTGTAGTGAGCACTAACTTGGTTTCTCGCCTTGATATAGGTAAAGATATCTGCGCCACGGAAGCCATAAATCGCCTGCTTTGGGTCACCGATCATAAACAAGCCGCACTGCGGATTATCAAGATAGATTCGGCTAAAAATACTGTATTGCAGTGGGTCGGTATCCTGAAATTCATCGATCATCGCCACCGGGTAGAGCGTGCGAATCCTTTCCACCAGCAGTGACTGCTCATCGACATCGATCGACGCAGATAACTGGGTCAGTAGGTCATCAAACGACAACCACTGCTTTTGCTGTTTCGCCTTGGCGAGCATAGTTCGACAATGAGTAATCGCATGCGCCAATAACGGAGCTTTCAAATCAGCTGGGTGATTTAAGAAATCCTCAATCGCTCCGAAAACTGCATGCTGAGGTGCAGTGCCTTTCGGTGTTTTTTCAATGAGAGTGGCTTGCGAGAACTTCTCTAACTTATCTGGATATTGATAATCATGAGTGTCGCTCTGCGCCCATGCTGTCACCGCTTCTAACCATGTCGGCAGAGACTTCTTGGTGTAGCTACGTTTGTTCACATCCGAAGCAGAGATCAAAGCCCAAAAGTCCGCTTCGGATTCACACCATAGCGCTTTAAGTTGCTTCACTTTATCTAGGTTTTGGTTGTGCAGAGTTTGCAGGTCGCCCGACATCGCATCTACCGTCAATTTCAGCGGAGATCCTGTCAGATAACGATTTACGTCTGCTAATAACGCAGCCGGTGAACCCCAAATATTACGAACCTCACCAGCCAGTTGAGTCGGCAGCGGGTAAAACTGCTTACGCCAGTAGTCAGCAACCACTTGCGCTTTTAGGTGACTTTCATCGGTCACAAATTCATTATCAAAGCGGCTTCCAGACTCGAAGGCATTTTGAGTCAACATACGCTGACAGAAGCCGTGAATGGTGTAGACCGCCGCTTCATCCATTTGCCTTTCGGCATTGAGCAGTGTTTTCGCAGCGCCTGCGTGGTCTTCGATCTCTTGCAACAGAGGCGCAATCACTGGGTCATCACTTTGCCCGCGAGCAAACGCAATGCGTGCATCATGGATTCGTGCACGGATACGATCTCGCAGCTCTGCGGTTGCCGCTTCGGTAAAAGTCACGACCAGAATTTGGTCTACGGTTAGCGGCTCATGGTGTCGAGTGGCTTCAGTCAGATCACCTTGTGGAGCGGCCGTGCCATGCCCGAGCAGTAGGCGTAAGTACAAGCCAGCGATGGTAAATGTTTTACCTGTACCCGCTGATGCTTCAATTAAACGCGCGCCATGAAGTGGAAACGTCATGGTATCGAGTGTCTGTGGAGCGATTACCTGAACACTGCTTGTGGTCGTCATGCCTTACTGCCTTCTGATAAATGTGTTGTTACAAATGTGACCTAGCGTGGAAAACGTCATTCAATTTACGTCCTACGCTAATTTGTTAATAGTTAGTGCGATCTCTCTCACGGATCAATTCGGATCGCCTCGCTACTATGCGCCCACGAGTTCAGGAGCACGTACGAGTTTTGTACTTTACGGCGTTACTTTGAACCACAGAATAATGGTCCCTCTGACCTGTGGCCGTACAGCGAACGCCCTACACTAATAATGATTTACTGGCGGCCACTTTATTTCCTGTACCTTGCTTCTATTCACCTTGATTCCCTTCATCTTGAAAGCAAGCGTACCAAACGCTTACCAGCGACTCTCTTTTGTCTTTCATTAATTCAGCGCACTCGCTATTGATCTTGTCGATCACAGCCACCTACTCCTGATCTTCCAGATCGGCAGCAGCCAACCTTGCCGCCTGTAGCACAAGCGTTGAATACATACGCGACTCAGTAGCCAATTCATCGTCCCATTTAGACCAGATTCGTGAGATGTAGGTATCTCTACCCTCGCCCGTGAAGGCGAAGCTGTCATTAAAGGTATCGGCCATTTTCTTGAGTGACTTTTCTTCATCATCGACCCACTTACCACGGCTAAAGCCCGCTTCAACACCAGCTAATGCCGTTTTCGGGAAGTATGGCAATGGTGCAGTCATACCTTGATAAAACAGTCGTACTAACTCAGCTAATATACTCTTCGCTTGCTGCGCATCGCCGATAGGTTGTAGCGTTTGGTGAACCACGCCCTCTTTTCTGTCATAGCCAATAATATGGGTCGTTTTTCCGTGTCCCATAACAGCGCAGGATAGATGATCAATCCACGCAGCCAAGTAATCTTGAGAGCGTATTTTGCCACTACGAAAACGCACTAAACCCGATTGATAGTTTTGAGTAAGCCAGCCCATCAAACGAACCGGTTTGCCTTCACCTAGCACGTCAAATTCAATATTTACCTCAAGATCTTGCTGTGGCTGCCCACTTACAAATCGAATCTCTTTGGCTAAGTCTTCTGCTTGAACACGGTTGGTTTCAAACTCGATATCACCAAAAGCACCAACCGGTAATCGACCTTGGGCTTTTTGCTCAGAAACAAACAAGAGAACCGCTTCATCTGCTCCTTCTGGGTGATCCAACAGTACCTGCAGCAGCGCATCTTTAAGCTGGAAGCTTTCTAAGCCATTAAGCACGAACGGCTCGTCGTCTTCCATTACCGGAAGCGGTGGCTCAAACAGTACCTTTAGGCGACGATTAAAGAAGTATTGCACTGGCAAACGCCAGAAACGCTGTAGCTCAACCAAATCGAGTTCTAACGGATAGCTCGCACCAAGCAAATAGTCATCCAAAGCGCGATTGAATTCACCACTGCGCTCACCAGAACGATTTGCCGCAGGAAGCCATTCTTTGGCGTAGCTCAATACATGACCTGCATCACCTTGCGTAAAGGCTGCTGGGCTAAATGGTGTCATGGTGTGCTCAAAGCTGATTACTTGAGTCAACTTGATACCAGAATCATCACTTGGTAGCGCTTGGTCTTCACTTAGGCAGTAGTTCTGCTGGCAGTACTCAATCAACTCAGAAACCAATACCGACGGCACTCGCTCAGTATTATCTTGAATCGAACGACCGACATAGCTGATGTATAAACATTCTTGCGCTGACAGCATCGCCTCTAAGAATAAGTAACGACTATCTTCTCTCCTAGATCGGTCTCCGGGACGAGCCCTGCCTTCTAACAAATTAAAGCTCTCGACAGGATTAGAGGGAGGGTAAACACCATCATTCATACCTAACAAACAAACGGTTTTGAAAGGGATAGAACGCATCGGCATCAAGGTACAGAAGTTAACTTGCCCCGCTAAGAAACGCTGACTGATACGCGCACCCGACAGTTTATTATTCAAGTACTGATAGATAATGCTTGGCGATAGCTCTTGTTCGTACAAGGCATCATCAAGCTGTTCATTGAGTTGAGAAAGTGCATCGCGAATCGACTTAAGCACCACCTCGCCTTCTAGTTCAACGGCAAAGAAGTCATCAATCATTTGCAGCAAGGTTTCACGCCACATATCGATGGATTGCGTCTTGGCAAGGCGTTGACGGTAATGGGCAATACGATCAATAAAGTGCGCTAACTTACCAGCAAGTTCGGCGTTAATACCCTGAACTTCGTTATAAGCAGCAATTGGAGAGTGTTCAGTTTCAAACAAACCTGCGGAATCCGACATCGCATAACCCAGTAACATACGCTGGATACCAAATAGCCAAGTATTTTGCTCGGTGGCAGGCAAATCAAACTCTGTTGCCGTAGAAGAATCGACGCCCCAACGGATACCTGCTTCTTCAACCCACTGCTTAGCTTGTTCAAATTGAAATTCATCAATACCGAAGCGTGCCATCATCGCTGGGATTTCTAATAACTCTAGAAGTTCAGAAGCTAGACAACGCGTGTTCGGTAGCGCGACCAACTGCATGAACGCGGTCAGGATTGGGCTCTCTTGATCTGCGGTTCTATCCGAGATCGAGTAAGGGATATAACGCTCACCCGGAGCATTACCAAATACCGCCTGAATAGCAGGGCTGTAAGCATTGATGTCTGCCACCATCACAATGATATCGCGTGGCTTTAAGCTTGGGTCTGCGTCAAACATTGCTAACAACTGATCATGAAGAACTTCAACCTCGCGCATTGGGCTGTGACAAGCGTGTACCGTCAACGAACGATCGCCCAGCTCAACCACTTGTTTATGGTTGCTAGAGTCTAAGATGTGATCGTCTTGGTGCTCTTCTAACTCAAGAATATCGGCTTGCAGTTGATGCAGCAGGCTGTCTCTCTCGACATCAATAAAGAACTCATGCTCTTCGCTGTCTGATTGAGACAGCAAGAACAGGTTATCTCTGCCCAGTTTACCCATAGACGCAAGTAAGCTATTACCGACCGCTTGGCTGGTATGCAGTTCGTCTTCAATATTGGCTTCAATGCCATCTTTTAATGGTGAGACTTCGCCTTCTAGCTGAGGTAAACCATCAACCAACGCAAACTGCTTACGACGCTGCGCTTCCACTCTCGCCAAGTATTTACGGTCACGAATATCGCCCCAGTAATGTTGGCAAGGGTTGGTAAACATCAGGTGGACATCAATCTGCTCGCCAAGCGCTTTCAAGGCATCCATGTAGCGAGGAGGCAGCGACGATATACCAAACACAAACAGACGTTTCGGCAAGCGTTGTAGCTGACCTTGTTGCTTGGCTAGCGCTTCAATGAAGTCGTGGTACAGGTTACCACGGTGATATTTCGATTGGCCTTGAGACAGGGTTTGCTCGTAGAGTGCCTTCCACAAAATTGGCTGCCAAGGGTGTTCTTGCTGCCCTTCACCATCAATCAATTCTGTAACGGGCTCGCCCGCTTCCCACATCGCCATCCACTCAGGACGATATACCAAGTATCCATCGAAGATATCGGCAATCTTCTCAGCCAATTGATACAGCTTCGAATCATCTTCGTCGTTTTCAAGATAGCGTTGTAAGGGTAAGAAATCAGGGTGGTCAAGCTTAGCGGGTAGCAAACTCATCAGCTTCCACGTCATCGCTTCCTTGTTAAAAGCACTGCGTTTAGGTACATCAGGAAGCACTTGGGTAAACATATCCCAAATGAAGGTTGCTGGAAGAGGAAAGTCTATATTTGCTGCTACACCAAACTCTTTGGCGAGTTCCATCTTAAGCCATTGAGACATACCTGGGCTCTGAACCAAGATCTGCTCTTTTTCGAAAGGGTTGGCTAAAGGATCACTTTTGATTAAATGAACGAGAAGGATTTTTAAAGTATCAACTTTATTGGAATGGTAAACAGTAAACAAAGTGCACTCACGCTAATCTTGCCACAATATAAAGCCAGATTAGCATAAGTGCCGTGTTTGGATTAGGAATATAAGCTTATGAAATGCCAAAAACTTACTATCTATTGGTAGCTCAAGCTAAATCCTGTTAACTGCTTACCGTTATGCCGCTAAGTTGGATTTTATTTAAGCACAGAAACCCAATATCAGTAGCTGTAATTGTCAATTACCACGTTTTGTCTAGGTCAGCATAAAGCTGATAATCGCCCTTTATGTCATCCCAATGATGCAATTGATGCAATAATTCAGCTTTAGTTAACTTGAACCTAAAGTGTTCTTGGTAAGACTTCTCTATTGGCGTATTCAATATGATAGGCTCATCAGTAAACTCAAAAAACCAGTATAGGCCATCTTGTTGACTATCTTTACCCGTAAACTGTTGGCTTATTTTACTTCGTGGTAGCAACTTCACATTAGCCACACGATATAGATACTTTGAAAATTGACTATTATCAGTCACCTTATTACGAACAGTGATCAATAAATAACGAACTTCACGAACAATGTTACGGTGCACATTTTGGCGGTTGGTCGCTAATAGCTGTGTATGATACCCCTTAAGCTTGCCACTCCGAGCTAGATTCAAGTAACTATCATCACGACCGATTTCATTTAATGGAGCTACCATCGTCAGATCTTGATAACGAGCACTACAGCTTCCATAAGGTGCAATACGAGCTGAATCTTCGATGAAATAGTAGTCGTTACTTAACCTAGAGCGACTTGTAATACTCGCTCCTAATTTTTGCTGTAAGTAGTTTTTCAGCCACAAGTTATGACCCAATTGATTGTTAACACTTGGTAGCAGAGCAAACGCACCAATGCCAATTTGTTCGATAGCATCTTGGTAAGGGTTATGAGTATTCACTTGATCACAAAAACCTGGATATAAAGCAAAAGCACCCATTACTGGTCGACTCTTAATCGGGTTTTCATTTTCTAATTTTTGCTGATGAATAATTGCATCACGGTAGCGGTGCATCTGGTTAATTGCATCTTCAGGTACAGCATCAAATCCCTTGTTATGAGCTTTGATTTGATAGTTATCGATTCGGTATTTAGCATCAAACAAAATGAGAAAGGACTCTTGATTTTCTAGTGTAACCTGCAGCACGATATCAGGCCGTTGATTTGCTGTCCAAGTGCGCTCTTTCTCTCCTTTAGGTGAAAAGGTCGGTTCATGAGCTAACTTGATAATCACTCCATCATCACGAGAAAACTCAAATGCAGCAGCCATTCCATCTTTACTAAATTGCTTTTCAAACTGCACTTGTTTTAACTTAGCTAACTCTCGCTTTATCTCTTTAAAACCAAGGCTTTTAATAACAGCCATAACTTCAACAAAACACCAAATTTCGTATAACTCAGCGACCGATTTAACCGACATATCCGTCTGATTTTTAGTATTATTTAAATAATATTTTAACTGCTGCCATGCTTTATAAGCTTTTGCATAGCCAGTGCCCTGTTGTAATACCTTCGACTCACCACCTTGCCCTTTGAAGGTACCAACTTCACGCCAAAGCTGATGCTTGCACATTTTGTTAAACGTATGCTGCCACGTTTGCACCTTTTGAATAAAAGAGCCTGACAATTGAGATTTTTCTGTGCGGGTAATAGTAGAAATTAAATGATGTAAATTATTAGCGACTTTATTAATAACCATTTTAATAAAACGATTTTCAGGCGTATCAATATGCAGTTTTTTAAAGCTAATAGGGAGTCTTGGGTTCGCCACTCCGCTTTGGATTAAATGTTGAGATTTTTCCGCCTGCTTTGGGTTCAATCGTTTATTAACCCGATCTAACTTTTGATACTTAGAAAAAGATTGCAGTCGATTATGAGGGGAGTTAATGACTTGCTTTACACCACTTTGCAGGTCTTCAACCAAACGCTGAAACTGAGCAAGCCAAAACAGTTCAAACTTTTCAGTACTGCGCTGTGATTGACTCACACCCTGATTTGTTTTGCTACTTAAGCTATAGCGCCAAAGAGGATAAATATCATCAATGGTACGATTAATCAAAGGAAGGTCTTGATCCATCACCATCTTTGTAGCAAAGATATTAAAGCTAACTTCAGCACTACAAAGCTTATCTCCCACTTGATACTCAATATTAAAACTGCAGTTACCGACATCATTACCAAAATTAATAGCAGCTTGTAGCCCATCACCATTTCGGGTTAGATGAAAAGCTTCTTCGATTAGACGATGCTTATGATTAACTGTTGCAGTATTCTTAATTACTGACCTTTCAAACTCAATATCAAACCAATACTGGCGATTTTCAAAAAAGAAAGGGGTAGCGATAGACGATGCACCCTCATCATCAAATGTAGCCGCTACTCCCCCCACACTAATCAATACAATATCACCAGAAGGCAATATCTGATCACGCTGTCTGTAAGTGTGCTCTAGTTTACTTAAAGGGCTATCAATATCATCACATGTAACATAAACCGTAAAATCATCATGTTTAGCTTTGATAGTCACACGCTTTTTCTTCACCATTTCTTACTGCTACCCTATCACCATTATTATGGCCAAAATGAGGTGAAGCCTGACTGCAACTTCGACTGCATATACTCAAGCTTAATCTTTGAGCGGCAGCTTACCTTGATTGGTGTGTCTTTATCTTCAATATTCTGACGCAATAAATCTGCACGTTCACCATCCCAAATAGCTTTTAAGGTGCTTTGATTTGATAGAACTTCTACTAACTTTTCTAATAGTGCACCGCCATCTTCCGTCGTCAACTTATCTTCATCACCTTCAACACGAGGTAATATCTTACACATTAAAAAGTCATCAAAAACAGCCGCTAATTCATCTTCATCCTTAGGAGAAAAACTAATGACTGATAAGCAAAGCTCGTTAAATGCGCGGTAAGCCAATTCAAATGCGGTACCTTTTAATACAGCATTTACTGACAAAAAGAACTCTTTCGTTTTCTCAGCAGTAGAATCAGCCTCAACTTGAGAGAACAGATCCAGCTTAGCTTGGCTATATATTGGATAACCTAAGGTTAATGGTTGTTTCTTCGCTTCAAAAAATTCATCTATGTCATTAGGAAAAAATTCTCCAAAATCGATACTCAATGCACGATCAATGACTTTTCGAGAGAAACCATGAGTCGTTTCATCCATATTAACCGTTCCGGCTACAATCAAGTTAAATGGAATCCCCAGACCGTACTGACAGAACAACTGCCATAGTTCATCATATTTATCATCATCAAAGCCTAAGCTTGAACGCAGCTTTCTATCGTAAACTTCATCTGTATCACCGTTCTCATCAGCTAACCCTAACGCTAATGGCTTCAGCAATGGATCGCTAGAATAGGTAAATTGGTCGTTGTCCCAACTCCAACTTCTTGTCTCTAGTACTGATAAATAATCTGCAAAGTATTGCTCGACTGGAGCAAGATTCATTTCATCCAAACAGAGCCAATAAGATCGTACTTTTTGTTGAGTTTGACTACCACCAGTGACCACCAAACGTTCTCCACGCTGTTCATTAGAGTGAACCTGAACACTTAAACCACTATCAAAGATTCCACGCCAAGCTTTTGCGATGAACTGCAACACATCAGTGGTGATGTATTCCGCTTGACCATCTTTTGATAAGCGCGAGACATACCCCAACAAGTCGCTTGGTTCATGCCAATCAGGACGCACGGAAGTAAGGCAATAAGTTTCATTTAGAGAGCCAGTCGCTTCTACTTGTTTACGAACAAAGCGAGTCTTACCCGTTCCTGAAATACCGGCTAAAAGAAGGAATGGTTTAGATAAGCATTGCCGCTCTACGAAAACTGTAGGTTCTACAGGCTCATTACGTGTATTAATACCTGCATATAGTTCTAAAAGCTCTTTGATGTCAGATATTAAAGCATCATTATCTGGCATCTGGTCTGTCGGATAAAACTTAGCACCGGCAGAAGCCCACTCATAAGACTGACCCAATGTAGTATTCGATCGTAACTCAACTGTCTGATCCCATTGCATAAGCTGTTGGTTTGAGGTACGTATTCTATCTCGCATCTCTTTTGCTTTTTGCTTCGCTAAGGTTGTCCCATATTTGCTTTTTAACTCTGTGGTTCCGAAACCTAACGACAAGTAAACCCCAGAACCATCTGAGCGAAACAAATAAACAGGATATACACCTGATTGTGTTGAAGTTGTAATTTTTGAGTCGAGGATGGATAACCAAGCGACATCGGCCCAATTACCGGCTCCGGCACTCGCTTTCATCAGAAATCGTTCATCAAGATCCAATTCAGCCTTTAAACATGAAGTTAGATCTTTCCTTAGTAACTTAGCAATAGGGTGACTAGAAAATGGCTCTGTCTTTGCTTGCACCCAGTTACTTGCTATTTCTGATAATAGAGCCCTTAACTTCATAAATTCACCTTCATTTGACAACTCGAAGCTTATCGATTAAATCTTAGCTATTAATTCATGTACACTCTTTGAATTATACTTTTCAAACCATCTAATTGATATTAAAAACAAAGTAGACTAATCGTCTATTTCATCGACAAACGCATTGAAAACAGTATGGTTTTGACAGGTCGATAGAAAGCTAAATACCTGATCACAACATAGCTCACCACCAATGTTGCGACCACCAGTTCCAGTACTGC
The DNA here is from genome assembly GCF_041475025.1 of Vibrio sp. 10N.222.49.C12. Classification (NCBI taxonomy): domain Bacteria; kingdom Pseudomonadati; phylum Pseudomonadota; class Gammaproteobacteria; order Vibrionales; family Vibrionaceae; genus Vibrio; species Vibrio sp. 10N.222.49.C12. Next base: position 66,888 of record NZ_JBFRVF010000048.1, read on the forward strand.
AAGAGCATGGACTTGAGTTATGTATTGGCTTGCAATGTCGACACTTTCCATCCAAGCCGCCAATTTAAACAGTGCCGTCGCACCAATCACGATAGGGAATGTAAACGCTGCATAACCAGGGCTAAATGGAAGACGAAGTAGTTTGAAAAACGCCATATAGATAATGAACGTCATCAACACTGCAATACCAAATAGTAAACCAATGATCACAGGTGAAGGGTTAGCAGTAACGGTTAAGTAACCCGCCAAAGATAGGCTTGCCGGTGCTGCCATAATCGCAATCGTTGGTTTTGCAGCATCTGGCACTTCGTGAGAGAAGATCAAACGGTAAACCATGATTGGTAGCATTACTGCGTAAACCAATAAGCCGAATACCAAAGTCGCGTTAGCTACTGGCTCTAAAACTGGATTACCTGAGAAAGAGACGTCAGCGACGATAATACCGATCGGTGGCACAAACCAGCTTGGCACCATGTGGTGAATCTCAAAGTTTTTAGCTCTGTGGTACAAAAAGCTCATTAGAAACACAACATGCAAAGCCACAGAAGCCAACCACATAGCTTCTTGTAAGAATTGAGAGATTGGCGCTAAAGATGCTGACACCACCATGCACCCCATTGCAAATGTTGGTACCACACTGCCGACAACAGGGTGAGCAAGATCTTCACGCAATAGGTGACCATGAATCAAAAATTTCACAGCTAAAACAAGAAGTAATACCGCCGCAATGCCAGCACTGATCCACTGCACCAAACCCGGTGTGTGTAAGATACCTTGTGCGACTAGAACACCATCCCAACACCAGCCTAAGCTTGCAATTGCGAGTGCTAACCCTGCCATGGGTGTTGGAGCTCCTGTTAATCTATATTTAATACGTTGAATCATGTCAGCCTCTCTTAAACCTAATTCACTAAACTTGTGAACTCATCAGCTTGTTGAAGCCATAATACGCTTGCGCTTCGTTAAACAATATCCAATTATATATAACAAGTGTTCATCAATACTGAACAGAATCCATTTTCACCAGCAGAGTAAAACTAGGAATCTGATGGCTAATATTTCAATAAAACAGCTCAAAGTGTTCGTCACTATTACTCAGCACTCGACATTGACTGCTGCCTCTGAGGCTCTGTTTCTGTCTAAAGCTGCGGTCAGCATGGCACTAGGCGAAATGGAGAAACAACTCGGCCACTCTCTATTTGACCGGGTCAACAACCGATTAATTCTCAACCAAGAGGGACATAAGTTACTTCCATTGGCGGATGAAATATTACATCGTGCTGCTGGTATTGATGTTTTGTTCCGTGATGATCAGCCTTTAAGTGGCAATCTAAAGGTCGGCGCGAGTGACACGATTGGTAATCAGGTCGCACCGTTTATTTTGTCAGGCTTTCGCGAACGAACTCAACATCAGGATCAAAGCTTGTTCATTTCAAACAGTGCACTGATCTGCCAAAAGTTGGTGGATTATGAACTTGATATCGCGCTAATTGAAGGAAAAACATTACACCCTGAACTCATTTCGAGTCAGTTTAGCAGCGATGAAATGTGCATTATTGTTAGTAATCAACATCCTCTCGTTGCCAAAGAAAAAGTGATTTTAAGCGATTTAGAAGACAGCCATTGGATTTTACGTGAATCAGGCTCAGGGACTCGCGAGTTTTTCCTTCGTGCCGTCGCACCGCGCATCGAACATTGGTATGAATCTTTTGAACTCAACACCACAGAAGCAATCATCAACTCTGTTTCTGCCGGTCTTGGCTTTGCCTGTTTGTCTCGTTTAGCTGCTCAGCGAGCGATCGATTCAGGCCGAGTAAAAGCGCTTAATGTGCCACTTGATATGAAACGCCGATTCTGGATGCTGGTCCATAAAGACAAATATCAAAGCCCACTGCTGAAATCTTTCATGAGTTATTGTGAATACTGGGCGGCACATCAAGATTGAGGCCGCATAGTACGGGCTCCAACTGGACTTTTAACATCAGAAACTGTATAAAAAGCCAGTAAAATTTATCAAACTTAGAGGATTAACCATGGCTGTTATCGTCAAGTACGTGGTGGAACGCAACGGAGAAGAGAAAATGACTTTTACCTCTAAAGCCGAAGCTGACGCATACGACAAAATGCTGGATATGGCTGATGAGCTTTTTGAACTGTTAGGCAAAAGCGATTTAGTTGAAGATGAAGGCAAGCAAGAAGAACTTGCAATGTACCTAGCGAAGAACAAAGAAGAAGTTCTTTACGCATTAGGTGCTAAGCGTAAGCCAGCTCCGAAAAAAGCTAAGAAGCTTGAAGCTGTTGAAGACGCAGAAGAAGATGCAGCTTAACTAGCTGATACCTTTCTAAAAAACGTCAATGACGCCTCTAATCAGAGTTCGTTATTGGCGTTTTTTTATACTTATCGAAATATAATGAAGCTTGTTTATAGTCGAAATCGCTCTAAACATTCGCTTGCATGAAAGTGTGAGGAAGATCTAATCTATAGCCATCAGGTGATGGGGTTCCACCTAAGCTTTTGCTTCAACCGCCCGTTCTTTCCGAACAGTGCTAATGACTCCTACAGAATCGAAAACAGGTAATACTGTTGGACGTATCGCTATTCCTCCATTTTGAAATGGACTTAGTCTATTAAGACCAAGTTCCATGACACCTTTGGATTATCGATACTCAAGATCTGTAGTGAATTAGCCGCACCTCTTCCAACACGTCCTGTTTTCTCAACGCCCTAGGCCTTAAATGGCTCTATAAGTGAGAAAACATTATGCACTACTCTTCAGAAATTCAATCAATGTGCCCTATCCAAAGGGGTGATCTACACACTTCAGCACCAATTCCAGTTGAAGGCGCTATGGTTAGTCCAAAAGATGTCATCGCTATTTCTGGCTTAAGCCATGGCGTCGGTACTTGTGCACCACAACAAGGTGCAGCAAAACTAACGCTGAACGTAAAAAACGGCATCATCGAAGAAGCCCTAATCGAAACGATTGGTTGTTCAGGCATGACTCAATCAGCCGCGATGGCAGCCGAAATCCTCACCGGAAGAACCATTCTTGAAGCCCTAAATACTGACTTAGTGTGTGACGCTATTAACGTAGCCATGCGTGAAATCTTCCTGCAGTTTGTTTACGGTCGAACTCAATCAGCTTTCTCTGAAGGCGGTCTAGAAATTGGCGCTGCATTAGAAGACTTAGGTCAAACACAGCGCAGCCAAGTGGGTACCAGTTACTCAACCGCTGCAAAAGGCGTACGTTACCTAGAGCTTGCAGAAGGTTACGTAACCAAACTTGCACTTGATGATCACAGCGAAGTGATTGGCTACGAATATCTCAACCTCGGAAAAATGATGAAGGCGATTAACCAAGGCGTGCCAGCGAATGAAGCGGCCGACCTTGCGACAGGGACCTATGGCCGCTTCGATGAAGCCGTTGCCACCATTAACCCACGCCAACAGTAATTTTGCCAATTTAGAGGAAAGATATGATGAACACTCAATTTAATGAATCAGTAACTCGCGTATTGGCAGAAATGAACTTCGACTCTTTAGAGCAAGCTGACCAATACTGTAAAGCCCACAACGTTGATCCAAAAGCGCTAGTGATGGATACCCAACCTATCGCTTTTGAAAGCGCTGCCGATGCCTATATCCTTGGCTCAGCACTGGCGCTATTTCGTAAAGCCACCAGCGCAGAACAAGCCGCTAATATTATTGGTGAAGGCCTCCAAGCATTCACCAAACCCGGCAGTGTTGCTGAACAACGCCAAGTCGGGATCGGCCATGGCGCGCTAGCCGCTCGTCTTCTCAATGAAGAGAGCCACTACTTCGCCTTCCTTGCGGGTCACGAGTCTTTTGCTGCAGCAGAACGTGCGATTAAAATTGCGCTAAACGTCAACAAATCACGCAAAAACCCATTGAAAGTGATCTTAAATGGCCTAGGTAAAGATGCGGCTTATCTTATCTCTCGCATCAACGGCTTCACTTACGTGCGCACTCAATACGATTACCAAACAGGTGAACTTGTTGAAACTGAGCGCCGCCGTTTCTCACAAGGCCCTCGCGGCGACATCTTGTGTTACGGCGCTGATGACGTACGTGAAGGTGTAGCGATCATGCACAGAGAAGAAGTGGATGTGAGTATCACGGGTAACTCAACCAACCCAACACGCTTCCAACACCCAGTAGCGGGTATCTACAAAGCAGAACGCACTCGCCAAGGTTTGCCATACTTCTCAGTTGCTTCAGGTGGCGGTACAGGTCGAACATTGCACCCAGATAACGTAGCAGCAGGCCCAGCGTCTTACGGCATGACCGATACCATGGGCAGAATGCACGCTGATGCTCAGTTCGCAGGTAGCTCTTCAGTTCCTGCTCACGTGGCGATGATGGGCTTCATCGGCATGGGCAACAACCCAATGGTCGGATCGACGGTTGCATTGGCTGTGGCAGTGAGTGAATCTCAACACGCATAACGACAAAGTGAGTCCCACAATCTGCCTGTTATGTAGAGTCTGTTAGTTGAGAATCAAGCAATAACGGACGACTAAAACTCTACACCTATCACTAAAACCAAACAGCCAGCCTTATGCTGACTGTTTCTTATTCACACTTGCTCTACTATCTATTTCTAATAATTATTTGTATCTAAGATTAAATACATTCTGCTGTCGTATTTGGCGAGCGCTTCGTTAAAGCCGTTGGACCAAGCGCACTGAACGTGATTACTCGAATGATGGGGTTGATACTCGCGGTAATCGGTATGCAGATGTTGATTGAAGGGATTGAGCAAGCTTATAAGGCACTGTTTATCTAAAGAGGGGATTCACAGGAGAATGTTGATTAACGCACCAATCAATTTGTGTTGATCTGCAGTGTTTTCTCATTGCAGAAAACTATCTCTCAAAAGACAAGCAATATCATTTTACAGACTTTATCCCGATACGCCCTTTCATAACGAGGGCGCTCTCTTTATGATGAACGCAATTAAATTAACTTTGCTAACGGCAGCGCTTGTTATTCGAGCCGTTGTTTTGGAATAGCAAAATCAAGACTCAACACATGGAGATTCAACATGGCTTATTTTTCACTAGCCTTCGGTACGGCAACCAAAAATCGCGACAATAAAATCATTGAAGCGTTCTTCCCTAACCCGCTTCTAAACCCAAGCGACGCTCTTGTAGCAGCTGTAGCTGAAGTGTCAGGTTACGCTGAAGGCAACCAAGCTATCGAAATCTCTGCTGCACAAAGCGCAGAACTGGCGAAAGCATTCGCAGCAAACGATGATGCAGCTAACGCATCTTTCGCAGAAAAAGCGGCAGCGTCTGAACAGCCACTTGTTCTTGTTGTTCTTGCTACTGACGAGAAGCCAGCATCAGTTGCTGAAGGCTTCCTAAAGCTACAACTTATCTCTAACCGCCTAGTACAACCACACGGTACGGTACTGGACGGCATCTTCGGTCTACTGCACAACATCGCATGGACAAACGAAGGCCCTATCGACCTACCTGAGCTGGCTGAGCGTCAAATCGAAGCTCGCCTTGCAGGTCGTGCTCTGTCTGTAGATTGCGTAGACAAGTTCCCTAAAATGGTGGACTACGTAGTACCAACAGGTATTCGTATTGCTGACACTTCTCGTGTTCGTCTTGGCGCACACGTAGGCGAAGGCACAACAGTAATGCACGAAGGTTTCATCAACTTCAATGCTGGTACAACTGGCGTGAGCATGGTTGAAGGTCGTATCTCTGCGGGTGTTGTTGTAGGTAACGGTTCAGACATCGGCGGCGGCGCTTCTATCATGGGTACTCTGTCTGGTGGCGGTACGATGGTTATCTCTATCGGCGAAAACTGCCTACTAGGCGCAAACGCTGGTCTTGGCTTCCCTATGGGCGACCGTTGTACGGTTGAGTCTGGTCTTTACGTGACTGCGGGTACTAAGGTTCGCATGTTAGATAAAGAAGGCAACGAAGTAGAGATCATTAAAGCTCGCGATCTAGCTGGCGTTTCTGATCTTCTGTTCCGTCGTAACTCAATCACTGGCCAAATTGAATGTCTTGCGAACAAGTCTGCTGTTGAGCTAAACAGCGAACTACACAGCAACAACTAATCTAAGCGCTAGATGCTAGATGCTAGATGCTAGAAAATAATAAGCCGCTGGGGTTCAATCCAGCGGCTTTTTTGTATGTTCTGGGAATCATTATTGTCGGGTGGACGACACTTGTTACCAAGTGCCGTCTCCCTAAGAACCCAGCGTGCAACTTTCACTGCACTAGGCTCAAGCCTCCACGAAGGCATCGTTTGATACCCAGCAACTTATAAAGCAGTCGAAGCAGGTTCGTTCCAAGAGTTACGAGCTAGCCTTTTAGATTTTCTCTTTACCAAGTATTCTTGGTAAAGAGGGTCAAAGGGTGTCGCTGCACTTCGGATTTTCACATGCCTTTCTATTGGCACTTTGGCTATTTGGAAGAGATTGAACTGGCAATCCATATCCATGATCTTCTGCCAACCGTGAAACTGCCATTGGCCTTTTCGGTTGATGAAGTATTTTAGGGCAATCCAAGTTTTAGACTTTGTTGGATGACGCCTTTTAGCCCAGTGCCATAACGTATGGAATAACTTGTGACCTACATATCCGAATACCTGTTTAGCTACGCAGTGCCGATAATAGTTCGACCATCCCCTGAGTTTAGGATTTATCAGTTTGATAAGATCATTCACTGGAAGGGTTACGTGCTTTTTGATGAGTTCACGCAGATTGCTTAAGAACATCAACGTATTGGATTTACTCGGCTTGATGAGCAGTTTCCCTTTGTACTTCCTATGGTTGAACCCAAGAAAATCAAAGCCATCGTTGATATGAGTAATGTGCGTTTTCTCTTCGGATAATGTTAAGCCTCTTTCCGCTAAGAAATCAGCAATCAACGGTTTGATATCGTTCTCGAGCACTTCCTTTGAAGCGCAAGTGACGACGAAATCGTCGGCATATCCAATAAAGTTAGCTCTTGCTCCTTTCTTAAGCGCGGTAGACTTAATGCGCTGTTCGAGACCCGATAACGTCATCAACATCAAGGTGGGGGATATAATTCCGCCTTGAGGAGTGCCTTCGTCGGTGTCGTAAAACAGCCCTTTGTCTACAAAGCCTGACTTTAGCCATTGCTCCAACATCCGTTTATCGATGGCGATGTTATCCATAAGCCATTGATGCCCGATTTTGTCGAAGCAAGCTTTAATATCTCCTTCAAGAACCCATTTAGCCGATTTCTTTAAAGCCAAACACTTGAAGCACTGGTCGACAGCGTCAGCCGTGCTACGATTTGCTCTAAAGCCATAACTATTCGGGTCGGCAGTTGTTTCTGATATGGGCTCTAGCGATAATAGGTGTAGCGCTTGTTGTGCTCTGTCTATCATGCATGGGATGCCCAGAGGTCGAAGCTTGCCATTCTTTTTGGGGATATAGATACGCCTGAGTGGTTTCGCTTGATAAGCTTTCCGACTCAGTTGATTTACTGCTTTCATACGACGCGTGTCTGTGTTCCAGACAACGCCGTCTATTCCAGGCGTTTTACTGCCTTTATTTTGAGAAACTCGCTTAACAGCAAGAAGTTTTGCTGAGCGAGAGTGAGTCAGTATCCACTGCAATGCTTTTGCTTTGCCGTGTTTACCGTCTCTAGTTGCCTTTGCGATACGCATTTGAAGCTTTAAGACGTTCGCCTCTACGGCCTTCCAGTTAATGGATTGCCACAGTGCACTGTCAGAAGATGCACTAATCTCATTCGAAATCGTCATTTGCTTTTCTTCCTTAATAAAGTTCTTCAAACTCTCTCGCAACGAGAGACCAGTTGGAAGTGGGCTCACTTTCGTGATCAGGCACAAACCTGTATCTGCGTCATTACAATGCAGCCTTTGCTTTTTCCAACCTCCTCTACCCGCATCACTATCGGCCACAGAGGCTTTCCCGTAGGGAGTGATACAGGCTTACCGTGTTCCGTATGTCACGCAATGTCAGTTTAGATGCCCGCTATGGTGCAGAGAGTTCAATGATCACGAAAGAGCATGGGGCAATCTCTTTCCGACTCTCGTGCCTTTTGGCTACAGCGTATTAACCACTTCCGCTGTTTCACAACATAACGCACCTTACGCGGATTCACTTATGTTCATCATGCTGACTACCTAGCACTCACCCGATGTTGTGGTTATCAGGAGGATCGTCCTCTCACGATTTCAATCCCGATTGGAAAATACCAACCTTCGTTACATTGTCAAAGCCGCTACTTTATTCAGGCTCCTAGGTTCATCTGGTGATACAGATGGTTCACTCGTTTAGCGGTGAACAGCGCTTCATACGACTTCACGTCGCACGCCCCATTGTTGGTTAGAGTTCGAGATAGTAAATATCGTGTTTATATATATTAACCCTATAAGAGGTAATCCGACCGAGTCTACCCTTCAGAATTTCTCAGATATGCAGTATCGACCATAGGGATATTTAAAACTTTTGAGTTAATTTTATGCGGTGAAGAAAGGCGTTACTATATATGGAGTACTTTTGGTACTTTAGCTGAGAATTCATGCCGCCTAGCATGTTCAAATAGCAAGGCGGCAATAGACTTTTGAACGAAATGTTAGTTCGCTTCGACGCCATTGATGAATGTCTTCCCAAGTGATTGCTTGATCGTTGTGGTGTAGTTACCTGACTCTTCTTCGTTCCACAGTCTGTCCAATGCGTTTTGGTTGATTTCAAGTAATTTAACTAGCTTTGGTGTGATAGTGACATTGAAGTCAACTTTAAGGGACTTCTCAAATGCCTCTTCTGATTCTCGGTTAGTTAAGCCTTTATAATTTTTAGGCATTATTTCAATTTCTCCATCGGAACTTGAGTCATTAACGAAGATGTTGATATTCTCGAATTTGATCCCATTACCTATTATGGATTTAAAAGCAGCCTCAATTGTTTCCTCTGTAGGATTTCTTTCAATCAAACCGATGAAGCTATTAAGCTCTTGAGTATTAACTCCTTTAATCTCACCACTTAAGCCAAGTTTGTTCGATAGTTGGGTGATGTTTGGAGATTGAAGATCTAGTGAGTCAACTTTCCAATCAAGCTTCAGGCTCGTATTGTCTTCAATTGTAATTGCTGAATGCAACTTCGCGTCTTTGAAGCTAAATCCACCAGATCGATCGTTGAAACCTCCATCATTTGCAATTATTTCAGTATTATGGGTGTCATTAGTGATATTTGACTTAAGCTCAATGCCGTTTATATAGGCCTGTTCTCTTCTTTCAGAGATTCTAATTCCGTCAATTTTTGTGGATGTAGTGAAGGCTTCTTTATTGCCTTTAAACAGAATCTCAACATCGCCAAGTTTGAAGTTGCTTGAGCGGCCTGTATTGATTTCTCCAAGTGAGAAGTTGCTTTGTAGATCTAAAGACTGATTGCTGGTATCGAATGTGTATTTTATGCTTTCATTTAAGCTTGCTACCTCTCTGATTAACGTTGAGGTAAGTCCTTTATCCTTCGGGAGACTAAAATTACCTTCAACGCTAAGTCCGAATGGCGCAACCGTTGCTGTGTGGCTTAGGTAGATTGGTTCAGGAAGTCTTTTTGAACCATTGTTTATGTAGATAGCGAAATTCTGCTTGATATTGTTATTGTTGATTTCCGTATCGATCAGTTGGGCATCAATGAATTGGTTTTTTAGTCCAATTAGTGAGCTTTCAACTTCACTGGTCACAGTTTCTGCTGCATTCTTAATCAACATGTTATTGGCAACCAAGGCACCACCACCGATGATCGCTGTACAGCTGATTGCAATTAAAGTTTTTTTCATCTTTGCCTCTGATAAATATAGGAATCAATTAGTTATGCTATTTTATATGAATTCAGTTGCTTTCGCACCATAAACCAATTCTTCCCATTAGCGCTCAACAATTACTTTGTTATACCTGTAGTTATTCATTAAATACTAATTTAGAAAAGTCACTGACACGGAATTGTCCAAAAGTTTGTTATACACACATCCACTATACGGTGATCCCTACACCACACTCACCACCAAAAAAAGCGCAGACCTTTCGATCTGCGCTTGTGGTTATTGTCCCGATAACACTGTTTAAATCGTTTTCAATTAACTCACGTTCTTACGTGCGTTTTGGAACATACGCATCCAAGCGCCATTCTCGCCCCAACCTTCCGGAGACCAAGAGTTTGCAACCGTACGGAATACACGCTCTGGGTGAGGCATCATAATTGTCACGCGGCCGTCAGTCGTTGTTAAACCTGTGATAGCGTTTGGCGAACCATTCGGGTTATTCGGGTATTGCTGCGTTTGGTTACCGTTGTTATCAACGTAACGTAGAGCAACCGTACCTGAGTTTTCAATCGCGTTTAGGTGGTCGTTATCACGTACTTCTACGCGGCCTTCACCGTGAGAAACAGCGATTGGCATACGAGAACCTTCCATGCCGTTGAAGAATACAGAATCTGACTTCTGAACTTCTACTAGGCTGAAACGTGCTTCAAAGCGCTCAGATTCGTTGCGAACGAAACGTGGCCAGTACTCCGCACCTGGGATAAGTTCACGTAGATTCGACAGCATCTGACAACCGTTACACACACCTAGAGAGAAGGTATCTTCACGCTTGAAGAAGTTTTCAAACTGGTCACGAGTAGAGTCATTAAACAAAACCGACTTCGCCCAACCTTCACCAGCACCTAGTACATCACCGTAAGAGAAGCCACCACATGCCACAAGGCCGTTGTATTCTTCTAGTACCGCTTGACCTGTTAGGATGTCGCTCATGTGAATATCAGTTGCTTCGAAGCCTGCACGGTCGAATGCTGCTGCCATTTCAACGTGAGAGTTAACACCCTGCTCACGTAGAATCGCCATCTTAGGCTTAGCACCTGTGTTGATGAACGGTGCTGCGATGTCTTCGTTTACGTCAAAGCTCAGTTTCACGTTCAGACCTGGGTCCGAGTTGTCTTTCTTCGCTTCATGTTCTTGGTCAGCACATACTGGGTTATCACGCAGACCTTGCATCTTGTGCGTTGTCTCAGCCCAGATAGTACGTAGTTCAGTACGGTTACGTTCAATCACTACAGACTCGCCAGACTTAATCACTAGTTCATCTGATGCTTCCCCTTCACCAACAACGCAGCCAATCACATGAGAACATGCTTCTAGACCGTTAGCTGCAAGAGTAGAAAGTACTGCGTCTAGGTCGTCGTTACGGACTTGGATTACTGCACCTAGCTCTTCGTTGAACAGTGCTGCTAGCGTGTCTTCACCTAACGCTTCAATGTTTGCATTAACACCACAGTGACCTGCGAATGCCATTTCTGCTAGCGTTACGAATAGACCACCATCGCCTTTATCGTGGTAAGCGACAACTTGGTCGTTCGCTACAAGTGCTTGAACGCCTTCGTAGAAACCTTTTAGTTGCGCTGCGTTGTCTACGTCTGCTGGCTTGTCACCAAGCTGCTTGTAAACCTGTGCAAGTGCTGTTGCACCCATACGGTTTTTGCCGTTACCTAGGTCGATAAGAACTAGGCTTGTATTACCTTTGTCAGTGCGAAGCTGAGGAGTAATCGTCTTACGAACATCTTCAACACGTGCAAACGCAGTGATAACAAGAGATAGCGGAGACGTTACTTCTTTCTGCTCGCCATTCTCTTCCCACTTGGTCTTCATCGACATTGAGTCTTTACCCACTGGGATAGTTAGACCCAGAGCTGGACATAGTTCTTCACCAACCGCTTTAACCGCTTCGTAAAGACCTGCATCTTCACCTGGGTGACCTGCTGGAGACATCCAGTTAGCCGACAGTTTAATGTGTTTGATATCGCCGATGTTGGTCGCTGCGATGTTAGTAATTGCTTCACCAACCGCTAGACGAGCCGATGCGCCGAAGTCTAGAAGTGCCACTGGCGTACGCTCACCAAGAGACATAGCCTCACCGTGGTAAGAGTCGTAGCTTGCCGCTGTTACTGCGCAGTTAGCAACAGGAACCTGCCATGGACCAACCATTTGGTCACGAGCTACAAGGCCTGTTACCGAGCGGTCACCGATGGTGATAAGGAATGTTTTCTCAGCGACTGTTGGCAAGCGAAGAACACGGTCAACCGCTTCGTTCATCTCGATGCCAGAACGGTCAATCGCAGGGTTGTTAGCTTTTAGCGTTTTCGCGTCACGGTGCATCTTAGGTGTTTTACCTAATAGGATGTCCATTGGCATGTCGATTGGCGTGTTGTCGAAGTGTGAATCTTCTAATTTCAGATCACGTTCTTCAGTTGCTTTACCAACCACTGCGTACGGTGCACGTTCACGCTTACAAATCGCGTCGAACGTTGCCATGTCTTTATCAGCAACCGCCATTACATAACGCTCTTGAGATTCGTTACACCAGATCTCAAGTGGGCTCATGCCCGGCTCATCGTTTGGCACGTCACGTAGATTAAAGATACCGCCACGCTCGCCATCGTCGACTAGCTCAGGAAGAGCATTCGAGATACCGCCCGCGCCCACATCGTGGATAAATGCGATTGGGTTCGCATCACCAAGCTGCCAACAACGGTCGATAACTTCCTGACAACGACGCTCCATCTCTGGGTTTTCACGTTGTACAGAAGCGAAATCAAGATCTTCAGAAGAAGAACCAGAATCCATTGAAGATGCCGCACCGCCGCCAAGGCCGATGTTCATCGCAGGACCACCTAGAACGATTAGGCTTGCACCTACCGGGATCTCTTTCTTCTGAACGTGCTCATCACGGATGTTGCCAAGACCACCAGCTAGCATGATTGGTTTGTGGTAACCACGCACTTCTTCACCTGCGTGAGAGTTTACTTTCTCTTCGTAAGTACGGAAGTAGCCAAGTAGGTTTGGACGACCAAATTCGTTGTTGAATGCCGCGCCACCAAGAGGACCTTCAAGCATGATATCCAGAGCAGTAACGATACGGCTTGGCTTACCAAAGTCAGTTTCCCAAGGTTGAACGAAGTTCGGGATCTTAAGGTTAGATACAGAGAAAGCAACAAGACCCGCTTTTGGCTTACCACCAATACCGGTTGCGCCTTCATCACGGATTTCACCGCCTGAACCTGTCGATGCGCCTGGCCACGGTGAGATTGCCGTTGGGTGGTTGTGCGTTTCAACTTTCATCAAGATGTGTGTTTTTTCTTGGTGGTAGCTGTACTGGCGAGTTTCTGGATCTGGGAAGAAACGACCAACTTCAGAACCTGTCATTACCGCTGCGTTATCTTTATAAGCAGACAGAACATGTTCTGGTGTCGTTTCAAAGGTGTTCTTAATCATCTTGAACAATGATTTTTCTTGCTTAACGCCATCGATAGTCCAATCAGCGTTAAAGATCTTATGACGACAGTGCTCTGAGTTCGCTTGTGCAAACATCATTAGCTCGATGTCCGTCGGGTTACGACCTAGCTTCTCAGTGAAGCTTTCAAGAAGGTAATCAATCTCATCTTCTGCAAGTGCAAGACCTAGGGTAACGTTTGCTTTTTCAAGCGCTTTACGTCCACCAGTTAGTAGGTCAACTTCCGCATAAGGAGCAGGCTCAGCAACGGTAAATAGTGCCGCCGCTGATTCGAAGTCAGTGAAAACCACTTCCATCATACGGTCGTGCAGGATTGCTTTCAGCTCAACAAGTTGAAGTTCAGAAAGTTCAGCAGAGGTTTCAATGTAGAAAGCAGTACCGCGCTCTAGACGTGACACTTTAGCCAGTCCGCAGTTGTGTGCGATATCTGTTGATTTTGAAGACCAAGGCGAGATAGTGCCTGGGCGTGGCGTTGCAAGCAGCAGTAAACCTTCAGGTTCATGCTCTTCAATCGTTGGACCGTAAGTCAGTAGCTTTTCTAGCTTCTCAACTTCAGACTCATCTAGGTCTGCCGTTAGATCAGCAAAGTGGGCAAACTCAGCGTAAATACCTGTTACAGGTAAGCTTAATTCACGACAAAGCTCTAAAAGCTTGTTAACACGAAACTCAGATAGAGCTGGGGAGCCACGCAAAATTCTCATGTGCTTACGTCTCTTATGCAGTTGATTAAGGTAGTATTGGAATAAATTCAGTGGGTTAAAGGAAAAACCTAACTGTTTTCTTCGAAGCTATTCCCGAAGGTTTAAAAACCTATGCCGATCCCACCTCTTCAATGCGAGCGCATTATAAAGCATTTCTTTTTGTGACGTAACACCAAAAGCAACCGTTTGCGTGATTTTTTTTATCTTTCTGCGTAAATGGTACTTTTGCTGCATTTATCACCACTTTTACAACTGTTTAATTAAACCTGCTTTGCCAGCCTTGCGGGGTTTGGTATAAAGGAGCTTCCACTTTTCGAGATTTCATTTTGATGCCTAAATTTACGCTCATCTTTTCGTCTAAGTTCCTTCTGCTCGCCATCGCCCTATTTGGGTTGGCTGGATGCCAGATTGAATCTGAACCTAAAAGTGTCCTTGAGCAGATACGAGATCGTGGCGTTCTTCGTGTCGGCACCCTAAATAACCAACTCTCTTATTACATCGGTCCTGATGGTCCTGCTGGCTTGGATTACGAATTAGCTCGTGAATTTGCGCAGGAGCTTGGTGTAAAGCTTGAGGTTAAACCCGCTTACCGTTTGTCTGGCTTGTTCCCTGCACTGCAGAAAGGCGAAATCGATCTTATCGCGACCGGCTTAACGCAAAACAACAAACTGACACGAGCTTATCGCGCCGCACCTGCTTATTACTATGTAAGCCAACAGGTCGTATACAAAAAAGGCCAGTGGCGACCGAGAAACCTTGAACAACTGATCAATTTCGAGAATGAGCGTCAGGTTGACTTTGTTAAAGCACAAACTGAATCAGAAGAGGCGGCGTCTACTGACACATTAACGCCATCTTTGGTTGTGGTGAAAGACTCACACTTTGAGCCAACACTAAAGCAGCTGCAGAAAACACACGATGACTTTATCTATGATGCGGTCGGCAATGCTGATATCAACGACCTGCTCAAAGAAGTATCAACAGGCGAACGTTTATTCACAGTGGCCGACTCTATCGAGCTATCACTGGCGCAACGTTTGTACCCAGATGTTGCCTTGGCATTTGAGCTGACAGAAGACCAACCTATCTCTTGGTACCTAAATAGATCGGAAGATGAAAGCCTGTATGCTTTGCTGATTGAGTTCTTCGGTAACCTAAAACAGTCTGGTGAACTGGCTTCACTAGAAGAGAAATACATCGGCCACATCGGCACTTTTGACTACGTTGATACTCGTGCCTTTATCCGCGCACTGGACAGCAAGTTGCCAAAATGGTCGCCGCTATTTCAAAGGTACTCTCAAGAATTTGATTGGCGCTTGATTGCCGCTTTGGCCTACCAAGAATCACACTGGAACCCTGTTGCGCGCTCACCAACGGGTGTTCGTGGCATGATGATGTTGACACTGCCCACCGCGAAGAGTGTTGGGGTAACCAACCGTCTCGACCCGAACCAGTCGGTACAAGGCGGTGTTGAGTACCTGCGTCGTATCGTGAACCGAGTACCAGATTCAATCACTCAACACGAAAAGATCTGGTTTGCACTTGCTTCATACAATGTCGGTTACGGGCACATGATGGACGCGCGTCGCCTCACGAAGGCACAAGGAGGAGATCCTGATGCTTGGGGCGATGTGAAAGACAGATTGCCTCTGTTAAGACAGAAGAAGTACTACAGCCAAACTCGATATGGGTATGCGCGTGGTGATGAAGCGAGAAACTACGTTGAAAACATTCGCCGTTATTACCAAAGCATTATTGGCCATGTAAATAAGCGCAATAAAGAACAAGAAGCGACCCTTGAAGGTTTGGTGGTGATCCCACCTTTAGAAACCTCAGGTGCTGAATCGAGTATCAGCGCAGCTCAGTCGACAGTAAGCAGTTCTGAGCCTTCACAGTAAAACCCAAAAGAGCAATGCCATCTAGCATTGCTCTTTTTTATTGTCTTTTTTCGACTATTCTTTCGTCACTAAGGGATAAGGGAAGCAGGCAAGAAAATGATGATGAGATCTAGAGTGTCATATTGCAGTAACAATCGAACCTTATAACGGCACACCACAATCAAGATTATGCTCTGTTGCACTGCAATGCTGGCTTTAGACTAGAACTGCTCTTCTATTTAAGCCAAGCGTGCGACAGGCCAAACAAACGAATAACACTATAATTAAATCGTTAGTCCAAACTAAAAAGTCAGACGACAAATAGGAAATCATTGAAATGATGAAGAAACTGAAATCGAAACGCCTTGATAAGACCGTTGCTGCAAACCGTCGTAAGCGTATGCTTTCAAATAATAAGAAGAAGATCATTTGGCGCAATCGCGCTTTCATGCAGATGATTGCTGAGTAAATGTAGTTACTCAGTCAGTTTGCTTGGCACTCTTGCGATAGAGAGTGCCGAAAGTACGCTGCTATTTCTTATTGCCAGCCTTCATCTCTGCTTCTAAACGCTGCTCTTCCAACAGACGTTCTTGCTTTCGCTTCTCTTTTATCTCTTTTCTACGACGCTTGAAAAACGCTTGTAATTGCTCACGGCACTCTTCCTCTAACAAACCATGTTCAACGTCGGCATAGTGGTATGAGGCCTGGCTTTCAAACAAATTCAACACTGTACCTGCAGCGCCTGCTTTTAAGTCTGGAGCACCAAACACAATGCGCTTTACTCGGCTGTGTAGCAAGGCACCTGCGCACATTGGGCAAGGCTCTAGCGTAACGTATAAAGTGGTATCGAGTAGCCGATAGTTTTCTAAAGTTTGACCGGCTTTACGCAAGGTTTCAATTTCTGCGTGTGCCGTAGCATCGTGGCTGCCAATCGAACGGTTCCATCCTTCAGAGATAATCTCCCCATCTTTTACTAATACTGCACCAACAGGAACCTCTCCCTCGCTCTCTGCTTGCGTAGCCACCTCGATGGCGCGTCGCATGAAGATTTCATCTTGAGGGGTGAATTGATGGTCTGACAAAGGGAACTCCAGAAACAAAGGATAAAAACGAAAATAGGTATGCGGTGAAGCATACCTAATCTTAGAGATAATGAACAATAAAGAGGTAATAGACAACAACAGACAATGAACCATTGCCGCTTGCTGGTTGGTCGAACTGTTAGCTATTAGCGTCTTCTATGTCATCGGCTATTGGCGTCGCTTTGATACTCACAATGCGATTGTTCTCAACAGAGATAATTTCAAACTGCCACTGCTGGTATTGAACAACTTCGCCTGCATCCGGTAAGCGCCCTATTAACCATGTCACAAGGCCATTCAGCGTTTGGAAGCTCTCGCTTTCGCCCTCAAAATCCGATAGCTCTAAACGGTTTTTCAGTTCACTGATAGGAATCAATCCATCCACCAACAAACCGTCTTCCACTTGCTCGGTCCAAAGATCGTTCGGATTATTCGATAGCTCGCCAGCAATCGCCTCAAGAATATCGTAATGAGTCACAAGACCTTGAACATCGCCATACTCGTCGACAATGAATGCCATCTCGGTGCCCGACTCTTTAAAGTAGCCAAGTAAACGCAGAGCTTTCATCGATTCTGGAACATAGATCGGCGAGCGAGACAGCCCCATGATCACTTGAATGCTTAGATTGCCCGCCTGATTCAGCAAGGCTTTGGCTGACACTGTACCCACCACTTTATTGAGGTGATCTTGGCACAATGGAAACACACTGTGCTTTGATGAACGCAGTTTCTTTAATATCTGCTCAACGGGTTGGTCGACATCCAGAAAGTCGATGTCTCGACGCGGAGTCATCAATGAGCTCACAAGACGATCATCAAGCTGCAAGATATTACGAATCATCTCTTGTTCGCCGCGTTCAATCACACCCGATTCTGAGCCCTCTTTCACAAGTGCATGGATATCATCTTCGGTAACGCTATCTTCTTCACCGCCTCGGCCCATCAACTTAAGAATACCTTCCGTTGAAGCCGACAACGCAAACACAAACGGCGTCGCGATTTTAGATAACCAGAAGATTGGCAGCGCGACTAACACAGCAATGTTTTCAGCTTGAGACTGAGCAAAACGCTTTGGTACCAACTCACCGACAACGATAGCGAAATAAGTAATACCTACCACCACAACCGCAGTAGACAAGATGTTCGCTTGTGTTGGGTCTAGTCCCCACAGTTCAAGTTGAACGGCTAGTGGAGCCGATAGCGTCGCCTCACCCACAATCCCGCTGAGTAGGCCGATTACCGTGATACCGATTTGGATTGTAGAGAGGAAGCGGGTTGGGTTTTCTTTGAGATCAAGAGCAACCTGAGCGGAGCGGTGTTTTTCGGCTAAGCGTTTCAGCCGACTATTTTTTGCTGCTACCAATGCAATCTCAGACATGGCAAACAGACCATTTAAAACAATTAACCCTACTAAAAGCAGAATTTTCATGTGGCTTGGATTTCCTAAATTTACCGGCCAACAATTAGCCGTAATCCGGAGTATAAGCTGAGTGCCTTTATTTTGAATATAAAAAGTTTTGGATATAGAAAGTTTTGGATATAAAAACCTTGGATATAAAAAACGGAAAAAATAGCGAAAAAAAGCCCGCACATTTCGGTGCGGGCTTAGCAATGAATAAAGCTTAGTTTTGCTTAGTTCAATCTTACATTGTGTAAGTGTAAGGTGCTTGGATACCTAGTGGGATACCAAGAGCCCAGTAAGCTAGCAAGAAGATAGACCAACCGATTAACATCGCAATCGAGAATGGCATCATTAGAGAAGCTAGAGTACCGATACCTGTCGACTTAACGTAGCGCTGACAGTAAACAACAACCAGTGGGAAGAACACCATTAGTGGAGAGATGATGTTAGACACTGAGTCACCTACACGATAAGCCGCTTGAGATAGCTCAGGAGAGATACCCACAACCATTAGCATTGGAACTAGGATAGGACCAATCAGTGCCCACTTAGCTGAAGCAGAACCAACAAGAAGGTTAACTGCAGCCGTTAGTAGAATCATACCAACAACCGTTGCTTCACCTGGAAGGTCCATCGCTTTCAAGCCTTCAGCACCGTAAAGTGCCAGCATAGTACCGATGTTTGATTGAGCGAATGCAGATAGGAACTGAGCACAGAAGAACGACATTACAATGTATGCGCCCATCGTTGCCATCGTCTCAGACATTGCTTTGATAACATCATTACTATTCTTGAATGTACCCGCTACACGGCCGTAGACGATACCCGGAATAATAAACAGGATGAAGATCAGAGGAACGATAGACTTCATTACTGGTGCTGAGAACGCCGTTAATTCGCCTTCAGGTGAACGAAGTGCTGAGTTTTCAGGCATTAGAGCCGCGATAAGCAGACCAATACCGGCAACCATTGCCCAACCAGCGAATTTGAATGCTTTAGATTCAATGGCTGTGAACGTACCTAGATCAGGTGCTTGTTCTGCATCTTCATCTACAGGCGTATTAGCAAGACGAGGCTCGATAATTTTCTCTGTAACGTACCAACCAATTGCCACAATTAGAATTGAAGACAAACCAGTAAAGAAGATGTTCGCTAGAGGGTTGATCACATATGCAGGGTCAAGAACGTTTGCCGCTGTTTGAGTGAAACCAGCTAGTAGCGGATCAATACCTGAAGGGATAAAGTTCGCTGAGAAACCACCTGATACACCAGCAAACGCTGCTGCAATACCCGCTAGGGGGTGACGACCCGCAGCGTGGAAGATGATACCGCCAAGAGGGATTACTAGAACGTAACCTGCATCAGCTGCTGTGTGAGACACGATAGCAACCAAGATTAGCATCGGCGTTAGTAGCTTAGCTGGCGTGAAGTTAAGCATCTTCTTAAGGCCAGTCGTAATGAAGCCTGAAGAGTCTGCAACGCCAACACCTAGCATAGCAACAAGTACGATGCCTAGAGGTGCGAAGCCTGTGAACGTGGTAACCATATTCGCTAGGAAGCTAGCAAGCGCTTCACCAGTTAGTAGGTTGTTTACTTCAAGAGCAGCACCCGTTTGAGGGTTGATTAAGTCGAATGAAAGATTCGATAAAAGTGCAGATGCTACCCATACAATAACTAGAGCCCAGAAGAACAGGATTGCTGGATCTGGAATTTTGTTGCCGGCGCGTTCAATGAAGTTTAGAAAGCGGTCCATACCACTGATCTTCTCAGTCGATGGTGCTTTTTTTACGGCTTGGTTACTCATTGTAACTCCATATGTGATGTTGTTTTGTTTAGGCCTAATATAAGTTTTGACCACGGCCTATTGGTACAGCACATATTCTATTAAAGTCGTTGTTAAAAAGCACAAGATTCCACCTGATTTTCCATAAATGGAGACATATTTTGCAAAAATACCATACAACCACAACAATATAAAAACATAAAAAACACCACTCCATATACAGAGTTTTAACTAGCACGTAAACAATGTCCGAGGAGTGAAAATTATCAGTAAAAGGGGTAGCATGAGCCTTGGCATGCAGTAAACGTTTGCTTGAGGGTCAATCAAACTCACTGTATTTGGAGAGCATAGTTTCGAGGTAAATACTTTGTGCGTGGTTCATACGATCTTGCCATGCAATTGTGACAGTAATGCTTTTTAATGCGCTAGACAGAGCACCGTTTGCATTAGTGACTTCACAAGTCATGGCATAGGCAGACCCCGACAAACCGGATAAAGGATCTGAACTTGCTGTGTTGAGACAATGACTCGCCTGATTTAGTTCTGAAAAAGGAATTAAACCTACCGCCCCACTCGCATTAGACGCCCGAGTTCGATAATACTCCATCTGCCTTTCAGCAAAATGCAGCGCCTCTACGCTGTGGAGCGCAAAATCCGATTTTTGTTCAGCGTAGATCTGCAATTTAACCAGCCCTAGTGAGGCAACGCCAATCAACAGAAAAGAGATAAGAACCTCTATCAAGCTAAAACCTGAGTTCTTAGAAATCATTCCATGATCCTCGCTTCCACTTCGCTTTTAAAGGAGTGCTATGAGGGTTGTATTCACCGGTATAATCCAAATTGATTGAACCCTGAATTGTCGATAACCCACCAACGGAATCAAAGAACATCCCTCCTTTAGGGAAAAAAGAAGCAAATCCAATATAAACCGAATTACTCTGTACTAAATCAGTAATAGGAATTGTATCTGGAACTTTAGCCCACAAACCACTCAGTAGGTCGGTATCAGTATCGGGAGAGTTAGTGTTATCGAATACGGTCATATCATTTAGATGATAAAAAGCCCCGTCAAATACGCTCGCGTTACCATTCGCAACGATGCCGTCCTGAATCACTAAAGAGCGAGGCGTAATAACCCCTGGGATAGGTTCAACTACATTAATCGCAGGTGAATAAACGACGCAATCACCTATAACCCATACCTTATTCTCCCCACTTGAAAAGGCATCATTAATGGCTTTGCTACACTTATTTCCTTCATATTCACCATCAACCAAGTCAATATGCTTAGGGGGGACAACTGTCCGATCAATAAGGTCTATAACATGATAATCAAGCTTAATTTGGTCAATGTTCTCTGACGTCTTTGGCACGCCAAAATAATTAGAGAACGTATCGATATCCGGATCGAATTTGAAATCTGATTGAAAAGAGTTTGAAGGCAGCGCCCCAACGGAGTCGATGGTTGCATCATTGCTAATATTGGTGGTTTGTTGGCAAGACTCAAACGTAGAAAAAGGAGGTGACTCTGGAGTAATGGTCTTCAAACGTCCTCCTCCCTTTTGCTTATAGATAACACTATCTAAAAATCGAACCGATACACACTCGTTAATACCATCAACAGCAGTAAGAGCAATATCAGGATTAATATCGATATTGTGATCAGAAATAAATTCTAAACTCGAATTGGTTTGCATTACTCCTAATCCCGAAGCGTCTACAAAACTAATCTCTTTGTTCAGCGATAAAGACTCAGAACTCGACACCAATATATTTGGCGTGAGTGCTTCTGATCCCAACGTAACGACTTTCGACTGCTGACAATAATCCATTAAATCATTGGGAATAGCTGTCAGATCATTTTCAGCGATGTAAGTGAAGCCACACTCCAAGCCTCCTTCCGATCGCCAGTGTTCTTGTCTGCCCTGCACTTCATTCTGTGCGACTTTAATTTGATGGAATACACTGCGATACGTGCCTAATGTCACCACTAAAGCACCAATTAAAAGCACTGACGTAATCAATAACGTCACCACACCACGCTGCTTTTTAAATATCATCATTGCCAGTTCCTCTGCTTAACGGAAACCGAAACAGATTTGGAAACACCTGCGGTTGGGATTGACGCCGTAATACTGATATCAGTGAGCGTGCTCTTGATAGAATTCTGCTCCAATACTTGGGAATTAATGCTGAACTCATCAACATCAATGAGGTTGTCATCGAACAGTGAGTAACATCCAGTAACCTCATGAAATGTAGGAATTGCCTCCGATACAGTGGTGCCCTTCTCACATATTTGCAGTTTGGTTCCATTTTTTCTGTAAACGATATTTCGATGTTCTTTACTTGCGCTTGAGCCCTCTCGGAAGTAAACAAAACCCACCGCCACACCGCCACTCACTTGGATGGTGTTACTCGCGCCAGATAACTTGATTGAGTAACCGTTTGAACCATCGTAACCCGCTCGTTGGATATCCTCTTTCATGACCTGCATGGTGCTTGTTAGATTTTGTAGCAGCAATAATTCAATGCCTTTGTCTTTGGCAATTCTCTGCCCTGTTATAAAGACACTGCCAATAATCGAAATCACAAACACACCAATCACAGACGCCACCATTAACTCAATTAATGATGTGCCTTGCTGTTTACTAGGCGCTACCACAATCGGTCTAACACGCATCATAGCCATACTGCGCACTCGACTCACCGCACACCTTAATTCGCCCTGGAGGGCTAGATAATTTAACCAACAATCTGTCTGTGGACGCTGTGTTTGGAGAAAGATAAATCGTCCCTCTGGCTGGCCGCCCTCTCACACTCTCAAAGCTAATTCTTGCGCCTGTGTAGTTATGAGAAAACGAGACATCTCGAAACGGTTCGCCTGACAACATCAGTAATGTTTCTCCAGAAAGATCCTCCGTAGGCTTTAACCGCACAGTCCACTCTCCGGTAGATTGCACCTCATTTTTATCCATAGAGAAATGCATCCACAGATCTTGGTTCCTTTTAACCGATTCAGACTTGGCTTGAATGAGAAAACCATTCAACTCTCCGGCGAGTCGCTGCATCTTTACGGTTTCAGTAACCGAACTAAAACTCGGGGCAGCAGCAGCCAGCAGTACTGAAAGTACCACGACCGTAATCAGCAGCTCTAGAAGCGTAAACCCGCGAGTCATTTCCCAAATTCCTATGTAATTCAGTGCGTAACCGTATTTAATCTTGCAGCGATGCTACCACCGGAGAAGAATGTACTGGGTTATGAAAGGAAACTACTCGCGATGATTCGAAAAAATATATGCAACAGCAACAACATAAGCATGAGAGGGATGACATTGATCGAATTATTGATCGCTGTCGCCATCGTGGGGATACTCGGCGCCATTGCGTATCCAAGTTATACCAACCATGTTATCAAGGCACATCGAGTTACAGCGATGGCCGACTTAACCAAGATGCAACTGGAGATAGAAACTCTATACACAGGGAACTATGCGTCGGCAGCGGAGAATATTATTTCAGGAGGGACATGCTTGTTTTGCGATACCGATACTAGCCGATACACGCTAGCGATCTCTGCGAGTAGCACCACCTATTCAATTCAAGCGGAACCGCTTTCGCAGCAAGTAAATGATGAATGTTTTGACTCGAATACCGATAAGTTGGAATTGCACCACTCGGGCATTTCGGAGCCAGAAACGTGTTGGAAGTAACAAGAGCAACCACCAAAGGGCTCTAGAATTTATCTGATAAATCTCGACTCTTTCTTCTCGAGCTTCTTTTCCCCTGATCTACAGATACAAAAAAGCCTGCTAAACGAGCAGGCTTTTCCAACTTTATCAATAACTTAAATCATTAAAAACTCAAGGCATCAATAACCTAAGACATCAATAAATTGATTACTTAGTTAGGTCATCGAAGAAGTTTTTAACGCCGCTAAAGAAACCTTCAGACTTTGGCTTATGCTTGCTTGCCGCTTCACCACCACAGGTTTCTTCGAATTCACGCAGTAATTCTTTCTGGCGAGCGCTTAGCTTAACTGGAGTCTCAACCACTAGCTTAACGATTAGATCACCCACACCGCCACCACGAACGCCTTTCACGCCCTTGCCACGCATACGGAACATACGGCCCGTTTGTGTCTCTTCTGGTACCTTAAGGTTTACACGACCATCCAGTGTTGGAACTTCAACTTCACCGCCTAGAGCAGCCATAGAGAAGCTTACTGGTACTTCGCAGTAAAGGTTGTTGCCGTCACGTTCGAAGATGTTGTGCTCTTTTACGTGTACTTGTACGTACAGATCGCCAGCTGGAGCGCCGTGCTCTCCCGCTTCGCCTTCGCCAGATAGACGAATACGATCGCCAGTATCAACACCAGCAGGGATCTTAACGTTAAGTGTTTTCGTCTTCTGTTTGCGACCTTGACCATGACATGAGTTACATGGGTCTTTGATGATCTTGCCTTTACCGTTACAAGTAGGACAAGTCTGTTGAACCGCAAAGAAACCTTGGCGCATTTGTACTTGGCCGTGGCCATGACAAGTGCCACACGTTTGTGCAGAAGAACCCGCTTTCGCGCCGCTGCCGTCACAACTATCACACTCTACAAGTGTTGGTACTTCGATTTCTTTAGAAACACCACGAACCGCTTCTTCTAGAGAAAGTTCCATGTTGTAACGTAGATCTGAACCACGTTGTGCACGCTGTTGACCGCCACCACGACGACCGCCGCCGAAGATGTCGCCAAATACGTCACCGAAGATATCGCCGAAGTCACCTTGGCCACCGCCGCCGAAACCACCGCCGCCGCCCATGCCACCTTGTTCAAAGGCTGCATGACCGTATTGGTCGTAAGCTGCTTTCTTTTGAGAATCGGTTAGGATCTCGTACGCTACTTTTACTTCTTTAAACTTATCTGCTGCGGTCTCATCACCCTGGTTACGGTCCGGGTGGAATTTCATCGCTAAGCGTTTGTACGCTTTTTTAATATCGCGCTCTGATGCATCGCGGCTTACGCCTAATACTTCGTAAAAATCACGTTTTGACATGTTCTAGGTCACCAAAATAATTGCTACTACCGAATGATCACTTCAGTAGTCTGTGTATCAATCTAGATAAAAGTTCTGCCGGCTGAAATGCCGAATAAAGCTATTATCTAGATCGACAAGTCTAAATACAAATTTACGGGCGTGAGAGTTACCTCTGACGCCCGCAATAATAAGTCTTTGAGACAAATTTCTAAGCAGATAGCTTGAGTCCTAAGTGGAAGCGCGGAGCCTACGTTAGTAGGTGGACACTTCCGATAACGAAATCAGGCTACTCTGCGACGAAATTATTTTTTGTCTTCTTTAACTTCTTCAAACTCAGCGTCTACAACATCGTCGTCTTGCTTAGGTTGTTCACCAGCGTCAGCACCAGCTTGTTCAGCTTGAGCTTTCTGTTGAGCAATTTCCATTAGCTTTTGAGCTGCTTGCATAAGTTCTTGAACTTTAGCGTCGATAGCTTCTTTATCGTTACCAGACTTAACTTCTTCTAGTGCAGTGATAGCCGCTTCGATTTTAGCTTTCTCGTCTGCAGGTAAAGCTTCACCAGCTTCTTCTACTTGCTTCTTAGTGCCGTGAATCATTTGGTCAGCTTGGTTACGTGCAGTTACTAGCTCTTCGAACTTTTTGTCCGCTTCTTTGTTAGCTTCTGCTTCTTGTACCATTGCTTCGATCTCTTCCTCAGACAGGCCGCCTGATGCTTGGATAGTGATCTTCTGCTCTTTACCTGTTGCTTTATCTTTAGCAGATACGTTCAGGATACCATCAGCATCTAGGTCGAATGTTACTTCGATTTGTGGCATGCCACGTGGTGCTGGTTGGATACCTTCTAGGTTGAACTGACCAAGAGACTTGTTGTAAGTCGCTTGCTTACGCTCACCTTGAAGAACGTGGATAGTTACTGCGTTTTGGTTGTCTTCAGCTGTAGAGAACACTTGATCCGCTTTAGTAGGGATAGTTGTGTTTTTCTCGATAAGCTTAGTCATCACGCCGCCCATCGTTTCGATACCGAAAGATAGAGGAGTAACGTCTAGTAGTAGAACGTCTTTAACGTCACCAGCTAGTACACCACCTTGAACAGCAGCACCCATTGCAACAGCTTCGTCAGGGTTCACGTCTTTACGTGGCTCTTTACCGAAGAATTCAGTTACTTTAGCTTGAACCATAGGCATACGAGTTTGACCACCAACTAGGATAACGTCAGTGATTTCGCCTACAGATAGGTCAGCATCTGCTAGAGCTACTTTTAGTGGCTCAAGAGAACGTTGAACTAGGTCTTCAACTAGAGACTCAAGCTTCGCACGAGTCACTTTGATGTTCATGTGCTTAGGACCAGTCGCATCAGCAGTAACGTAAGGTAGGTTTACGTCAGTTTGAGTAGTAGAAGAAAGCTCGATTTTCGCTTTTTCTGCTGCTTCTTTAACACGCTGCATTGCTAGTGGATCAGCTTTAAGGTCGATACCTTGCTCTTTCTTGAACTCATCTACTAGGTAGTTGATCATGCGGTTATCGAAATCTTCACCACCAAGGTGAGTGTCACCGTTAGTTGAAAGAACTTCGAAAGTCTTCTCGCCTTCTACTTCATCGATTTCGATGATAGAGATATCGAATGTACCACCACCAAGGTCGTATACAGCGATAGTGCGATCACCACCTTGCTTGTCTAGGCCGTAAGCTAGAGCAGCAGCAGTTGGTTCGTTGATGATACGTTTAACATCTAGACCAGCGATACGGCCAGCATCTTTCGTTGCTTGACGTTGAGCATCGTTGAAGTAAGCAGGAACAGTTACTACTGCGCCAGTTACTTCTTCGCCTAGGAAGTCTTCAGCTGTTTTCTTCATTTTCTTAAGAACTTCAGCAGATACTTGAGGAGCAGCCATTTTTTGGCCTTGCGCTTCAACCCATGCATCACCGTTGTCAGCCTTAACAATGTTGAAAGGCATGATTTCGATATCGCGTTGAACTTCTTCATCTTCAAAACGACGACCGATTAGACGCTTGATAGCGAACAGTGTGTTTTGAGGGTTAGTAACAGCTTGACGTTTTGCAGGTTGACCAACTAGCGTTTCGCCTTCTGTGTATGCGATTACTGATGCTGTTGTGCGTTCGCCTTCAGCATTTTCAATTACGCGTGGTTTGTCGCCGTCAAGAACAGCAACACAAGAGTTAGTAGTACCTAAATCAATACCAATGATTTTACCCATCAGGCCATCTCCGAAATATTTTCTATTAAGTTTTTGCTATACCCACATATGTGGGGGTGGTAATCAGGGAATCAACCCTAATACACAAAATTAAAGTGCAAATGTAATTTGCTTTCGTATGCACCATAGATAAGGGCTGCAAACTGGTTTTCAAGGGAATAAGTAAAAAAAATCTATTTTTTCCCGTATCTTTTTACATAAAGGTAAAAAGTGACCGATCCCTTGCCAATTAAGGCTCCAATGTTGAGAAACTCTCGCATTTGTCGCCACATTGAAACCTCAACCCTATTCCAGATGCCATAAAAAAAGACCTTCATGTGGAAGGTCTTTTTCAAATAGATATTAATCAGTTAAATATTGTTCAAATGGTGACTGATTCAGCCATATTATTGGTTGAGCACTAACTGGTAGAAGCTCGCTTGAGTGTAATCACCCGCTTCCATACCACGCCATTCACAGGCTGAGCTCGACTTCTTAGTGTTGCATTGATTGTATGCGCCCGCCTTGAAGTACATCCAGTCCTGTCCATAACCAAGGTCGATATCATGCCCCTGATACTTACCCTTGGCCAAATCAACATCATACGTCTTCACAATAGGATCGGCTGAGTTTGGATTCTTAGTAAAGGTTAAGTGCATGATGTTATCTTTGATATTCACATCGTATGAGAACACTTCACCTAGCTTGATGCCATCAGCAGGGTCCGAGCTGCCTTTTTTCAGATTGTATTGACCAAATACATCATGGCGAATGTCTTTACGAAGTTTCTTTCCGTTTTCATCCTTCGCGTTTTTCATCTCTGTCGGCGGGTTGAGCTCGTAGTTCCATGTTAATGAACCATGCTCATGCTCTGGTAGTTTACGGTAAACAATTTTAAGAGGTTCATTGTCCGAGCCGTGAATTTGCCCGATGACGACTGAAAATGCGCCTGTTTTATTGTAGTTACCACTGGTACTCACCTGATCGACAGAAAGCGTCGCCGTCATTTGGCCGCCAATAGAGCCAAACTCTTCCGCGTTCTTATGGCTTGAAATCGCGAAGTTGTTGCTCGGCGCAGAGTAGCTATCCGCTAGCATCGCTCTTAGCTCACTACGCGTGTTTTTACTGTTTGGCGTCGTTGGAGCTGTATTCGGAGCCACAAACACCATCGCACCAGATTCAGCATCCGTGTAGAACCATTTAGGGTGAACGTAAGGCGTGTCTACATTCGACAGTTCCTTTTTACCAATCTCCAGCGTTTTACCTTTTCTAGACCCTTCAGTCGTCAGCTCCGGTAAGTTAATTTTCCATTTAGATAAATCGAAGTTTTGTGCTGGTGCTTTTGCAGGGTCAAGATTGAACTGTTGACCAATATCGTGATTAGAAGCAAGAGCGGGAGCGGCTAAAAGGCTGGCAGTCAGTAGGCTAAGGTAAGACAGCTTCATTATTGGGTTTCCTTTATGTCGTCATAATGTAGGTTGTCAGAACAATAAAATAATATTGTATTATTATATGTGATCTATATTAAAGATTGAAAACTGATGGCCAATTCGGCACGAGTAAAAAGAAAAAATGAGACTTAACACCAATCAAAGATATTTTTAGCCAAGTTATCAGATAGCCCAAAACACTTATCATCAGAAACAAAAAAGCCCCGCTCTGGTTGAGCGGGGCTTCGCAGTTATTGAGTCTTAATTAAGAATTAAACTTCTGCTTTTTGCAGCTCAGCTTCTTCGTTAGCTTCAACGCCAATTTCGTTTTCAGATTTAGCAACGATAGTGTTCACCGCTGTGTCACCCACTACGTTTGAAGAAGTACAGAACATGTCACAGATACGGTCAACAGCAGCAACAATCGCTAGACCTTCTGGTGGTAAACCTAGTTGGTGCAATAGAACACCTACCATCACAACACCGCCACCAGGAACACCACCAGCACCGATAGACAGTAGCAGGATAGTTAGACCAAGAGTGAAGATATCAGCAGTGTTGATTGGCTGACCAAACGCGTTTGCTACGAACATAGTTGCTAGTGCGATGTAGATAGATACACCAGACATGTTCATTGTTGCACCTAGTGGTACACCGAAACCTGCTACTGACTTAGATACGTTTAGTTTGTCAGTAAGAGTACGCATTGTTACTGGGATTGTTGCATTCGAACTTGCTGTAGATAGTGAGAATAGAACTTGCTCACGAGTTGCACGTAGGAACTGCTTTGGAGAAATACCAGTGAATGAACCAACCATCATTGGATAGAAGAAGAAAATCCAGAACACAAGCATTGCAACCACAAGCGCCACATAGCCAGCAACTGACATTAGCGTGTCTGCATCCAGTGTTGCGCCCAGTTGAATCATCAGAGCAAATACACCGTAAGGCGCCAAGCTCATTACTAGGCCGATAAGCTTCATCATGATTTCGTTAGCCATCTTGAATGTCTTGATAGCTGGGCCACCACGAGAATCAAGCGCTTGAATAGCAAGACCTGTCAAAATTGCCATGAAGATGATTTGTAGCATGTCGCCGCTTGCGAACGCTTCTACAGGGTTGCTAGGAACGATGTTAACAACAAGAGAGAAGATGTCTGGTGTTTCAGTTGTTGTAAGCGCAATTGTCTCAGAAACCGTACCCGCAAGGTTCGCACCTGCACCTGGTTGGAAAATAAGACCAATCGTTAGCGCTGCTGAAATCGCGATGATGGTGTTAATAATGTAAAGACCAAAGGTTTTACCACCAAGACGACCAAATGAACGAATATCTTTTAGCTCAACAATACCGCAAACAATAGATACGTAAACAAGAGGAACTACAAGCAATTTGATAAGTGATACGAACATACCACCAGCACCTTCGGCAGCGCCAAGTAGATACGTATCAAAAATAGCAATACCGCTGAATAGGTACTGAATAGCAGTACCAATAAGTAGACCGGCGAACAAGCCTACAAAAATTTTACTTGAGAGCGATTTATCCATCGTTCTTCTCCAGTTTGTTGTGTTTGAAATTTGTACTTTTATAGTTATATATGCGACCAAAATCGCTATATGGCAGTGGATTTTACATACAAAGATAACAATTAAAAGTATTTATTTACAAAAACATCACAAATGTGACATCAAAACATTTACTCAATCACAACAAGTTTCATAACACAAAACTCTAAATCGCTGATCTGAATGAAATAAAAAGAACGACATTCTTAATGCGGTTTTGATGCTTATTTACGTGGACTCTCAAGTTATAGGCACAAAAAAAGAGAGGCCTATACCTCTCTTTTTATTTTACGCAAACCAGTGATTTATTTTGTCGCTGCGACTAACTCAGTCAATGCACCAGTCAATCACTTGGCAACGTAATTCGTCATTACTTAGCAACCATAACCATCGCTGGGCGAACCACACGACCGTTTAGTTCGTAGCCTTTTTGCATCACAAACATAACCGTGTTCGATTCGTGATCTGGGCTTTCTTGAATAGACATCGCTTGGTGGAATTCAGGGTTGAACGCTTCACCTTCAGGGTTGATCTCTTTAAGACCAAACTTAGCAACTGTGTCTACGAACGTTTTGTGCGTTAGCTCAACACCTTCATACAGTGGCTTAACCACTTCGTTTTCAGCGTCTGCTGCTTGCATTGCACGCTCTAGGTTGTCGATTACAGGAAGCAGACCTTCAGCAAACTTGTTCAAAGCGAATTTACGCGCTTTATCAATTTCTTGTTCGCTACGGCGACGCATGTTTTCAACTTCAGCTTTCGCGCGAAGAACAGAATCTTGCTGCTCTTTCACTTTAGATTCACTAGAAAGCAGTGCAGCTTCCAGTTGAGCGATTTTTGCTTCCTGCTCATCAGCAGCGTCTTCATTCAGTTCAGCTTCTTCAACTTTCTCAGCTTCAGCGATGATCTGATCTAGCTCTGCTTCGGTTACTTTGTTTTCTTCGTTGCTCATGATATCTCCAGAATTCGTTTTCAATGCAAGTGACAGGCGTGTTTGCGCCCCAAATTGATATAAAACACTCGCATAGACGTTCAACTTGCCTTTATTATGGGGATGAAGAATTTTGATTCAAGCCTAATTCGTTTGGAAACGTTATGAAAAAGCCATTTGAAGTCATCGCCATTATCGGTAAACCTCGAGATCAGCAAGCAATTCAGACTCATAGAGAGCTCTATCAGTGGTTAAGTGCTGAGGGTTATCAAGTGTTTGTTGATGACAGACTCGCAACTATTTTAGACGACATCCCAAAAGAACATTTTTCTAGCCTGATTGAATTAGGTAAACGCGCCGATCTCGCCATTGTGGTCGGTGGTGACGGAAATATGCTCGGTGCCGCTAGAATCTTGTCACGTTTCGACATTTCAGTGATTGGTGTTAACCGAGGCAATCTTGGTTTCCTAACCGATCTCAACCCTGAAAACTTCCAGAGTGCGCTTACTGATGTACTCAAAGGCGAGTTCATGGAAGAAGAGCGCTTCTTACTTGAAACGGAAATTCATCGTCACGGCCAGGTAAAAAGCCACAATGCAGCACTTAATGAGGCTGTACTGCACCCCGGCCAAGTTGCTCACATGATCGAGTTCGAAGTGTATATCGATGACAGCTTCGCCTTCTCACAGCGCTCTGATGGCTTAATCGTCTCAACACCGACAGGTTCTACCGCCTACTCGCTTTCCGGCGGCGGCCCTATCCTGTCATCAAGCCTAAATGCTATCTCACTCGTGCCAATGTTCCCGCATACCCTTTCAAGCCGCCCATTAGTGGTGGATGGCAAGCGTCGTATTAAGCTTATCGTATCGCCTGATAACCGTGGAACTCAGGAGGTGAGCTGCGATGGTCAAATCTCACTGCCTGTTTCTCCTGGCGATGAGATTCACATTTACCAAAGCCCAAATGTGCTCAAGCTGATCCACCCTAAAGACTACAATTACTACCATGTCCTACGTAACAAGCTAGGCTGGTCGAGTAAGCTGTTTTAAGTAAATAGTGAATAATTTTGAAAGGCTGACGACATTCGTCAGCCTTTTTTATGGCCGATTAAAAGCCCACCATCTATATCTTCACGCCAACCCATCACACAGTCATTCCCAAGAGGGAGGAACGAGTGAGTTGGGAATCTATATTGCTTTCAGTTATCTACAGACAAGTTCCATTCTGAGATCTATCGCAAAAAATTTTCACCTGTCGACTTTACTGTATAAAGAAACAGTATATACTGAGCTTATATACAGTATTGTTCAGTTATACAGGTAAATAAAAATGCTGGCTCATTTAAGTGTTAATAATTTCGCTATTGTTAAGTCTTTACAGCTAGAACTATCTAAAGGCATGACAACAATCACCGGGGAAACTGGTGCGGGTAAATCTATCGCTATCGATGCTTTAGGCTTATGTCTTGGGGGAAGATCCGATGCAGGAATGGTTCGACAAGGTGAAGAAAAAACCGAAGTCAGTGCCGCTTTTTTACTTGAGAACAATCTGCATGCAACCCGCTGGTTAGAAGACAACGAATTGCTTGATGGCAGTGAGTGCATCCTGCGCAGAACCATCTCAAAAGAAGGTCGTTCTCGTGCATTCATCAACGGTAGCCCTGTCCCTCTTTCGCAATTGAAATCACTTGGACAACTGTTGATCAACATCCATGGTCAACACGCGCATCACCAGTTGATGAAAAGCGATTATCAAATGGCCATGCTTGATCAATACGCAGGCCACTTGAACCTATTGAAATCGACACGTAATGCTTACCAAGCATGGCGACAAGCGGATAACCACTTAAAAGAGTTACGTGAGAATAGCCAGCAAAACCAAGCTCAAAAACAACTTCTTGAATACCAAATCAAAGAGTTAAATGAGCTGTCTATTGGGGAGGAAGAATATGAAGACCTCGAACAAGAGCATAAGCGCCTCTCCAATAGCGGAGAACTGGCCACAACCTGTCAGCAAGCTATCGAGCTTATTTATGAAGGCGAAGAAGTTAATGCGCTTGGTATTCTGCAATCGGCCAATAACTCCTTAATTCAGTTAGCTGAGCTAGATGAAAGATTGGCCGAGTTACCGAACTTGCTTTCTGAAGCCATTATTCAGATCGAAGAGACCAACAACGAGTTAAGAACCTACCTAGACAGCATTGATGTTGATCCCGGTCGTATGGCTTACGTTGAGGAGCGTTTCTCTAAAGTGATGTCGATGTCTCGTAAACACCACGTGTTACCTGAAGAGCTGTATAAGCACCATCAAGACTTACTACAACAAGTTGAAGCGCTTGATTGCTCTGATGAAAAATTGGAAGAACTGGCCAACGAGGTAGAAAACCAATACCAATCGTTCGTTGCTAAATCAGAGAAGCTTCATAAATCTCGAACTCGTTACGCAAAAGAGCTCAACAAGCTGATCACGCAAAGCATGCACGAACTGAGCATGGAAAAAGCGCAGTTTGCCATTGAAGTGAACAACACCAACACACACCCTTCTCCATTGGGTATGGATAACGTGACCTTCATTGTTTCGACCAACCCAGGCCAACCAATGCAGCCGATTGCGAAAGTGGCCTCTGGTGGTGAGTTATCACGAATCTCACTGGCGATTCAGGTGATCACAGCGCAAAAAGTGGATACACCAAGCCTGATTTTCGATGAAGTCGATGTGGGTATCAGTGGACCAACCGCTGCGGTTGTCGGAAAAATGCTACGTAAGCTGGGCGAATCGACACAAGTTATGTGCGTGACTCACTTACCTCAAGTTGCCGGTTGCGGTCACCAACAACTTTTTGTAGCGAAGAACACGAAATCAGGTAAAACCGAGACTCAAATGCACACGCTTGATGAGCAACAACGCGTTTCAGAGCTTGCTCGACTGCTTGGTGGCAGCCAGATTACCGAATCGACGCTTGCCAATGCAAAAGAGTTATTAATCGCAGCATAGGTTACATATTCAGCAACTTTCTGATAATTTACCGAAAATTCTTGGCAATTTTGCAACTTAATTCAAAATTGCCAGTCATAACAAGCTCAAAGCGCAAGGAGCTTTTTACTTCTTGCTGGAGCTTGTTTATTATCAGGCAGTATTTTAGCGAAGAAAGATCTCAAACTATGCGAATTAAAAAGTGGTTAGTTGCAGTTCCACTTGCACTAACAATGTTGACCGGTTGCTCTCTATTAGAGAAGTTGGTTTATCGAATTGACATCGATCAGGGTAACTATGTTGAACAGGAAGCTGTCGATCAGCTCAAGTTTGGCATGACAAAAACACAAGTTCGTTACGTTATGGGCTCACCTATGCTTATCGAAAATGGCTACCCAGATACGTGGTACTACATTTACCACCACACAAAAGGCCATGAAGACTCGATTCAAAAAAATCTTGTTGTTAACTTTGATGCAACGGGCACCTTAGTGACGATCAATGGTGATTTTGAAGCCAGTGATGAATTCTTCGAAAGCCTTCGCTAGCTTTCAACTAACAAAGCTTTCCAGTCAAAAGCAAGAATCGCAAAAGCCTGCTCATATGAGCAGGCTTTTTAATATCTGCTAACAAATGAGACTGTAAACTGTATTGTCTAACAAACAGATGAAAAAAAGCTCGCTAATGCGAGCTTCTTTATCATTCAAATTTGTTTGGTATTACGATTTAGCCGCCGCTTTCGCTTGTTCAGCACGCTTACGGCGAATTTCTTTTGGATCGGCTAACAGTGCTCGATAAATTTCGATACGATCTTTATCTCGAACGGTTGCATCTAACTTAACGTTGCGGCTGTATACGCCAACTTTATTTTTCGCCAAGTCGATTTCTGGATACAACTCTAAAACACCAGACTGCGCAATAATCTCTTCAACGGTCGCGTTCTTATTTACCACTAAGGTAAATACACGCTGCTCATGTGGAAGCGCAAACACAACTTCTACGTGGATCATATCTGATTCAATAGTCATGGCTTAGTAAACCTGTTTCGCTCGTTGAGTAAATGCACTGACCATATTGCTTGTCAGTTCATTGAAAATCTTGCCAAATGCCATTTCAATCATTCGACTAGAAAATTCAAACTCTAGTTTAAGTTCAACCTTACATGCTTGGTCGTCTAGAGGAGTGAAATACCAGCCCCCCTCCAGCTTCTTAAACGGGCCATCTACCAGCTCCATCAAGATCTCAGCACCATCCGCTAAGCGGTTCGATGTGGTAAATGTTTTGCTGATACCAGCTTTAGAGACATCAACCGAAGCCACCATAGTTGAATCTGAAGATTCGATCACACGTGAACCAGAACACCCTGGCAAAAACTCGTGATAACGAGCAACATCATTGACCAAGTTGAACATCTGGTCGGCACTAAACGACACTAATGCTGAACGAGTAACCTTTGGCATATAGACTCCTGTTAAAGACAGCGTTACATTAACACAAACTGCAATTTTAATTGTATTGGGCCAGAGCGCAAATAAAAAGGATTCCCCAACTAGGGTGCAATCCGTATAATGAGGCCATTATGGCAAAGAATAAATCAAAATCAAAAGCCGGTAGTAATACCATTGCGCTTAATAAGAAAGCTCGCCACGAATATTTCATCGATGATGAGATAGAAGCGGGGCTTGAGCTACAAGGCTGGGAAGTAAAATCCCTACGTGAAGGCAAAACCAATATCGCAGAAAGCTACGTCTACATCCGAGATGGCGAAGCATTCATCAGTGGTATGACGATCACTCCGCTAACTCAAGCGAGTACTCATATCGTGGCGAACCCAACACGCATCCGTAAACTACTAATGTCGAGAAAAGAACTCGATAACCTTATCGGTCGTATTAACCGTGAAGGCATGACGCTTGTCGCAACCGCACTTTACTGGTCTCGCTCTTGGGCGAAGATTAAAGTTGGCGTAGCGAAAGGTAAAAAGCTGCACGATAAACGTACTGATATGAAAGAAAAAGATTGGGCGAGAGATAAAGCACGAATTATGAAGAGTAATTTGCGTTAATTTTAAGCACTTAAACGCACAGTGCTAGACAGGGTAAGCTTTTCTGGTACTATGCAAATAACACTTGGGGCTGATTTAGGATTCGACAGGAATTTTGAAGTCTGAGGTGCATGCCGTGGGGCGGTTGGCCACGTTAAAAGCCGCAAAAAAATAGTCGCAAACGACGAAAACTACGCACTAGCAGCTTAATAACCTGCTCAGAGCTCTCTTACCCTAGCTTCCGCTCGTAAGACGGGGACCAATAAGAGATCAAACCCAAACTAGCTAGCGTGGCTTCTCCCACCTGAGAGGAAAAGCGCGAATTATAATTCAGGTTAGCCTTTAACTAGCGTGTCGGTTCGCAGGTTGCTGGTGAAATTAAAGATCGACTAAGCATGTAGTACCAATGATGAATGATTTTTGGACGCGGGTTCAACTCCCGCCAGCTCCACCAAACGTTTGGAAACAGCGTTATTTCAATAGGTTAGCGCCTTTTGGGATAGCGCTGTTTTTGTATAAGTGCCTCACTAAAGTGCCACACCTTTTATCCACTCTTTCACCAAGCCAATGAAATCTTGCAGCGGTTCCATGAGCCAATCGATGCTAGAAAAATGTGTTGTTCTAACAAGACCCGATTGAAACAGTGCAGCAAATGCAAGCACTACAGTTAACCACAACATCATCGAAGCCTGTCTTTTAGAACGCTCCTCTTTAGCACGCTCTTCTCGCAAATGCTCAAACGTTGAAAGCGCTTTACCGTTAACCCTAAAGTCAAAAGAATTAACTTGCTGTAGCTCACCGGACTCTGCCAATGACATCAAGACTAAATGCGTCCCTTGTTTTAACGTCGGAAATAGCGGATGTAGTATTGTGTAGCTACCATACATTCCGTTCAACAAGCGGTAGCTATCAAACGTTAGATTGTGATTATCTTTGACTAGTTCTATTGCTGCCTCCAAAGCCTTTTCTCTACTTGGTCTTTTCAGTCGCCTCTTGCTATGGATAAACTTTGGAATGGAATACTTCCATAACGCTAGCTTAGACTGAACCTTATAGAAACCTGTCGCATCAATTAACAAGAACTCGTTAATTGACTTGTATGTATGAGTAACCAAGCCGTGATAGTGGCTGATTTCAAAGTTCCAATTGTCAATTTCAGTTAGCTTTAATAGCTTCTCTTTGTCATGTGTTCGTTTATCTTCATCCCACTTTAGAACATGTAAGTGTTCGCCTTTTATTTCCTTTGCAAGATAGCTACCTTCCGAATCCGTAACATAAACTGAGTAGCAATTAACTTTAGCGCCCTCGACTCCTGACCTAGGTATTCTTTGAGGCGTTTTTATTTTCAGGGCTTCTGCTAATTTTTTGATAAACAGGTTACTCAACAAGCTGCTCACTAATCAAACCTCTGGATTGTGTCTCTGACCTTTTACATTACCACACAAGCAATCGCTTTATGCTGTTATTAATCAAGAGATTAGCCTATACAATGTAGCCCTACCTATCCCTAGTTCCTTGGCTGCTTTAGCTTTGGGTACACCGCTATCCAATAGCTTCTGCACATCCTCTTTCGTCACCTGTGCTTTCGGTCTACCAATGTGCTTACCCGCTGCCTTGGCTGCTGCTATGCCTTCTGCCTGACGTTCTTTAATCAGCTCTCTTTCCATCTGCGCCACTGCTGCCAGTATCCCTAGCACACCCTTCTGTGCTGCACTCATAGCACCATCGAATCTCATTCCTTCCTTGTGGAACTGTACTGATACACCTTTCTGATTCATCTGCTCCACCAACCCTACAGCATCACCAGCACCGCTACGACAAATACGGTCTAGGCTATGAACATGCAATACATCTCCATCCCTAACGTACTCCAAGCATGCCTGTAGCTGTGGTCTGTCTACCGTCTTGGCTGACACCTTCTCCTCGAACACCTTATCCAACTGCACATCAGCTAACTGTCTGCTGGTGGACTGCTCTGCTGTACTAACTCGAATGTAACCTACGTTCGCCATGCTTACTCCTAGTGTCTCAAAACCTCTTAACACTTACAGTGATTACATGTATCAAAACTCTAAGTCAATGCTTTTGAGACAACCTTAGATACAGTCTCATAAGGTATAGTTTTTTATATATCCAGAGTCGCGCTATGAAACTTACCGCACTGCTTAAAAAGCACCTGAGCTAGGACTTTTTACCTCTAAATAAAACCAGGCAATAACAAGTTAAAAATAAAAACCATCATGCCACGCAAAAACAAGAACATAACACCACCAAACAAGCCAAAAACCAACTTAAAATTGACATTATATGCTTAATTAGTGATATTTTATGCCAATCTTAATTATAGCTAAAAACTGACAATGAGCACGACAACCACAACATCGGATACCATCCAAAACAAGACATGGAAAATGCCAGATACTCTGGTGCTAATTTTCTTTATCGCGTTGCTTGCGACTGCAATGACATATGTCATACCTGCAGGCATGTTTGAAACACAAGACATCAGCTATGTTTCTGATGGTGCAGAGAAAACTCGTACCGTTCTAGATCCAGCTTCATTTGCCTATCACACCGACCCCCAAGGCAACCCGATTTACAATACTGTCGGACTATTCGCCAGCGGTGGTGATATCGGCTTAATGAACTTCGTATTTGAAGGTTTAGTGTCTGGATCTAAGTGGGGTTCAGCAATCGGCGTTATCATGTTTATGCTTGTGATTGGCGGTGCTTTCGGCATTGTGATGCGCACAGGTACTATTGATAACGGTATCTTGCGTCTCATAGACAAAACCAAGGGCAGTCAATCTCTTTTCATTCCAGTATTATTTGCACTGTTCTCGCTCGGTGGGGCTGTATTTGGTATGGGTGAAGAAGCCGTCGCCTTTGCCATTATTATCGTGCCGCTAATGGTACGTATTGGCTATGATGGTATTACTACGGTAATGGTGACGTACGTAGCGACTCAGATTGGTTTTGCTGCTTCTTGGATGAACCCATTTTCTGTTGCTGTTGCCCAAGGCATTGCTGGTGTACCTGTCTTATCTGGAGCATCGGTGCGTATCGCTCTATGGGTTTTCTTCACCGCGCTCGGCATCGCTTTTACGATGTGGTATGCGAATTCGGTAAAGAAAGACCCTTCGAAATCTTACAGTAAAGCTGGTGATGTTTACTTCAAGAAGCAACAAGGAGACTTGACTCAATCACGTTGGAATATCGGCGATACGTTGGTGATTCTCACCGTGATAGCGAGCATGACCTGGGTTATTTGGGGTGTAGTGGTTCACGCATGGTACATTCCTGAAATTGCCTCTCAGTTTTTCACTATGGGATTTGTTGCTGGCTTAATCGGTGTTATTTTCCGATTAAATGATATGACCATCAACGACATGGCCGATTCATTTAAGGAAGGCGCAAGTGTGATGCTAGCGCCCGCTATTCTTGTGGGTAGTGCTAAAGGTATCTTGCTGATTTTAGGCGGCGGCAGCGATGCAACCGAGCCAAGCGTACTGAATTCAATCTTAAGCAGTGCGGGCGGTGTGATTAGTGCATTGCCAGAAGCGATGGCTGCTTGGCTGATGTTCGCCTTCCAAGCTATTTTCAACTTCTTTGTAACGTCAGGATCAGGGCAGGCAGCTCTAACGATGCCATTAATGGCGCCACTCGCCGATTTAGCAGGTGTGACTCGTCAAGTCGCGGTTTTAGCATTCCAGCTAGGTGATGGCTTTACCAATATCATCGTCCCAACATCAGCTTCTTTGATGGCAACACTAGGTGTATGCCGCATTGACTGGGGTGATTGGGCAAAATTCTGCTGGCGCTTTATCGTGCTGCTATTCTGCTTGTCGAGCGTTATTATTGTTGCGGCTCACCTGCTGGGTTTTGCATAACAGCGCCTTTCAATATTTACGTGTATCTCAATGGGCAGTTTACTGCCCATTTTTAATCACAGCTTTCAATAACAATCATCCAACACAGACTCAGAATAGATTGTGAACCAGAGACAAAGGAAACTAGTGTGAGAAAAACTACTTATACCAATGATGTTCTAAATGGACACCCTGTAATATCTCAACTCAATGTTGATGACTTACCGATGGGATGCCATCGTTTCTGGTTTGAGGCACAAACTAACGGTGTTGGTCAAAATCATCATTTACCTGTGGTCGTCTATCGCGGTGAGCAAAGTCAAAATGCTCGCAAAATAATGGTAACGGCAGGCGTTCATGGTGATGAATTAAATGGAGTTATTACCGCACAGAAGGTCATTCAAAAGCTCGTAAACGAGGAGATACACGGCACAGTCATCATTATTCCGATGATTAATGTGTCAGGTATGTTGATGCACAGCCGAGATTTTATTTCATCGGATCCGGATGCATCCCCAGCAAACCTTAACCGTATATTCCCTGGAAACCCGAACGGTGATGCCTCACAACGTTTTACACATTCAATTTGGCAGAACCTACTCAGCCATAATGCGGATCTTGCTATCGATCTGCATACCCAAACTCGCGGAGCAGAGTATCCTTTGTATGTCTTTGCCGATTATCGAATCCCCGCAGCAATCAAAATGGCTCGATTGATCAATCCTGACTGTATTTTTGATGATCCAGGTGATGATGGCGTTTTAGAAACGCAGCTCAATAAAAGTGGTACGCCCGCTATCACCGTCGAGGTTGGTTCTGGAAAGGTTTTACAACCCGACCTCATTGAGCGTTCAGTGAATGGCGTGATGAATATCCTGCACTCGGAAAATATCATCTCTACAAAGATAGATCAGCCTCACTATGCCTGCTTTGAAGGCAAAGAAACGGTGACCATTAGAGCCAATGTCGGTGGTTTCGCTCTCCCTCAAGTTAAGGTCAGTGAATCAGTACAATCAAAACAATTGATTTCAATTCAATATGATAGTTTTGGTTCTGAAAAACAACGTTATTACGCCCCTGCTGATGGCTATGTACTCAGTGTCAATCAAGATCCGATGCGTGAACCGGGCGCTTTGTTAGTCAGACTATTGAAGTAACACGTCACTTCATCAAATGGCTCTTTACTGATGGCATTTGAGTCGTTAACCCATATTGTGAAAAGGGGATAACTCGGCAGAGCTATCCCCTTATTATTACTTATAAATATTAATCACTTACTGTGATCGGTATGACTATGATTAGTATTACTGCTGAGAAAGCCCAGTACCACTGCGCCAACCATGACTGCACAAACAATGGCAAATAGACGTGTCATTTGTGCCGAGAGGGACGCAGATCCTGGGTGGCTGATGATCTGATAAGCCAAGGTCGTAAAATTAGTAAACAAGAGCTGATAAATCGTCAGATTCGCCTGCCGCCTGATAGCAAAACACGCAAGTTGCAAACCACACACCAAACTCACGCCATAAATAACCAAGATTGGAGCGCCTGACACCATCATGATCATCACAGGTAACGTAAACAGAATGCCAACGCCAGTGGTGACAAGCTTGTTTCGGCTGAATGTACGGTGGTCGTGATTCGATGGGCTTTTCAACATACTGCCAAGCGTAATCGCAATCAACATCGTTTGTGACACCGAATTTCCTACCAAAATCGCCAGCACAACCACAACCGCGGTCGCTTTAAATGCAACCATGATATAGTCACCAGTAGTGGGCGCATCGGAAACGGCCGCAGTCGGAAGGACATTCACTTCATCCCCCGGGAACAACCAGAACCCCAAGTAAGTGACGATCAAAGCTATCACCAGCTTTTCAAAGAACAATAGGGGCAATCCCGCCATTGGGAGATGCATCTGCTTGTTGACCACCACCATCACGATGACCACGATAATGGTCAGTGTCGCGATGATATCTTTTGTATTCTGATGGCTACGCTGATAACTCCAGAACAGCAATAGCCAGCAATAGAGGACAAAACCGGTTGGCGAATCGACCAATACACTACCAAAAAACACCACACCAAAGCTGATTAAGATTAATGCAACAATCACCTTTAATATTAAATTAATCGGTGGTTTGGATGGCATCAATGTCATGAACATCACAACAAATATGGGCGACAAAACAGCGAGCATCTGCCCACTTTGTTGATGGTAGAACAATAGCGAAAGCGGCAGTAACACCAATCGAATAATGGAGTTAGCTGAGCTATGAAACATAAGTCCACACGCTTAGAATTCTCATCCAAAGCTGAGCAAGCCACTCACCTGGGGTACTTTGCTCTGTCATGACAGCCACTGTGGCTTGTGAACCAAAACGAATGTTACTTGGAACCTCACCATGATCAAACACAATATTGACTGGGTAGCGCTGCGCGGCAATAGAATTGGTGTCTGAATTTAAAAAGCCAGTCTCTTGGTCAGTGCTATTGCTGCCACCCGTTCCCCAACCAATGCTATCAACCGTGCCGTATAGCACTCGCCCCGGTAACGCATCCAATACGATCTCAACTCTTTGCCCGACTTGTATATGCTCTAGCGAGTTTTCTCTGTATAACGCAGATATCCACACCTCTCGCGGATCAACAAAGGTCAAAACAGGTGAGCCTGCGGTTGCTCGCTGGCCTACCGTCAGTTGTAGGTTACTCACCACGCCATGAGAAGGAGCCATCACTTGGGTTTTCTGTAAGTTGAGCTGAGCCTGCTCAAGGGCTGCAATCGCCGCCAACACTTGTGGATTATCACTCCCTTCTGGCCCTAACGCTTGTTTTGCCTGAACCAAAGAGGCTTCTGCGGCTTTCAATGACGCTTCAGCACGATCACGATTCTCTATGGCGTTGTCTAATTCAGAGCGGCTAACCAGCCCTTTACTGGCGAGTTCACTCACTCGACTCGCTTGCTCTCGAGAATTATCCCGAGCCGCAACCGCCTCGGTCACTTTCGCTTGTGCAACGTTAACCGCCGCTGTGCTTGCGCCAATATTTTGGCCTACTTGAGCAAGATTCGCTTCAGCGGAACGCAAACTGATCTGATAGTTTCGAGCATCAATTTCAAACAACACTTGGTTCGTTTCAACGACCTGATTATTTTCAGTTTGCACAGACGTGATATTGCCAGAAACTTCAGGAGCAATACGCACAATATAAGAGTGAACACGGGCGATCCCCGTCATTGGTGTGACGCGGTCGGCCCACAAACTGTAAAGCCACACTACTAAAATAACCGAAATAATAATTAAACTAAGCTTACGCGAAGATTTTTCTGCTTTTGACATGCTCTCTCTCTCGATCCGACAGCACGATTTACTCGCCTGCCGAATACGATGTTTTAAAAATTAAAGTGAATTCCACTTCATTGTAGTCTAGTCGTTCTGTCTCTTGAGTAAAAACAAACGATTACTTGAAATATTGTCACGGCAACAATTAACAATCAACAAAAAGCCACACATCCCATTAATGAAATGTGTGGCTGTTTAGATCTGTTCTGCTACGAACTTAGATAAGTTTAGGGGTTACTCCATATCACCTAACAAGTAATCTTCATCGCTGCTCACTACTGCGCCGTGCTTCAAGAAGTTCTTACCTAGGATCATGCTGTATTCGAAGCGAGAACGGTCTTGAAGGTTTACCCTCACCTCTTTCTCTAGGTCTCCGAGCTTAACCTTCATTTCTACCACAGGGCGAATGTTCACCTTCTCGCCTTTCTTGGCTTTGATACGCATTACATCAATCACTGGCTTGGTGAAATCTTGCTTATCGCCTTGGTTGTTTTGATAGGTAAAGCTCACCATGTCTTGGCCATCTTTCTTAAATCGTTTGATGTTGACTGCGTTCATTGAGCTTACATCCGCACCAGTGTCGAGCTTGGC
The DNA here is from genome assembly GCF_041475025.1 of Vibrio sp. 10N.222.49.C12. Taxonomy (NCBI): domain Bacteria; kingdom Pseudomonadati; phylum Pseudomonadota; class Gammaproteobacteria; order Vibrionales; family Vibrionaceae; genus Vibrio; species Vibrio sp. 10N.222.49.C12. Next base: position 111,026 of record NZ_JBFRVF010000048.1, read on the forward strand.
CGGGAACTTCATGCCGTTCACTTCTACTACTTCAATATGCCCAACTTTAAACAGTGGTTCGGCTTTCAGAAGGTAATCAGAACGCGTATTAACGTAAACGCCCTCTTTTGCCATCTTCTTGCCTAAAATAAAGTACGCTTCTTTCTCATTTGTATTGAGCACGTCGATGGCGAACTCTTGCGTACGCACTTTTCCAGACACCGCAAACTCACCACTTACAACAGGGCGAGTATCATCCCCGACTTTAAGCTTCTTAATAATTGGCTTGGTCACCTTCTGCTTCTCACCATTTACATCCGTAAGATAAAATTCAACGGAAGCATCTTTGCCTTTACCTGTCATTTCAAAACTGTCGACCTTCAGCAAAGGTGTATTGACAGTGAAAGAAGCCACAGCCTTAAGCGGGAAGTCATCTAGGGTGATGTCCTCTTCCGGCGAGATAATCATAGGCTCACCAGACTCAGCCACATCACTAAAGTTCTCTGAACCTTCTAATAAAATATTCTCAGCACTGGTGTCAATCATGAAGAGTTCGCTGGCGGTGTTGGTTCCAAATCTCAACTGCGACTCACTACTCGAGCGCTCACGTAGGTACACCAGAACGTCTTTAGTCGTGTTTTCATCGAGTTGAACAGGCACATACACCAAAGGTCTCTTCTTACCGCTCACGCTTAACATACGAACCAACGGCAATGTCATCTCTTTTTGCTTGCCGTCGTTGTCGAACATATCAAACGTCACTTCACTGTTCTTCTTATCTATATCGATGTCTTTTGCATGAAGGATGCTGTAGCGATTTTTTAATGAGAAGGTCGCGTTCATCGCCATTCCAGAGATAGACACCACCTCTTTTCGGCCAACAACGGTCGCGTTCTCTTGCTCTTGTAAATAGTCATAACCTGCAAACACCAGCGCGTTATCCGCAAGGAAGGTTTTACCAATCAGCACTGGCGCAGAGAAGTGGCTTCTGTCGGTCAGGTTAACGTCGGTTTTTAGCTCTTGGTCTGCAATGGTGAGCGACATTTTTACGGTAGGGCGAAGTAAAGGCGTACTGCTAGTGCGGCTGCGTATCATGCTGACACGCTCTAAAGGCGCTTCGATTAATACCATGTCTCCCGTGCGTGGGTTTTGAACCTTAAAAGAGACCACAGCTTCATATTTCGCAAAGGTACTGCCATTCCAATCATCGTAATCAACATCGGAATTGTTCAACAGGTCTTCGGTTAACGCCGCCATCAACTCTTGGTCTTTGAGATTTTGGTAATCGGGATTAGAGCTCTTCACATGAATGTCTTCAGCATGCATAGAAGTGGTTTCCGCACCAGTATCAATTTTACCAATGAAAGGAACGTCTTTTAACCCTTGAACGCTAGATAGGTACACGTTCTCAGTGCGACCTAATACCGACTTACCATCGAGTTCGTAAGTGGGATTTTGAGTGGTAGGTGAAGTGTCAGTAGCCAAAGTGTATTGTGAAAAAAGTAGAGTGCTTAAAAGAGTTAGAGCCAAAGGTATCTTTTTCATTAGTTGGTCCGTTGTGATCAGTTCACTAATAATACTGGCGTTTGCGCGAAGAGTTCCCCCACCAGCAATGGTTCTCACATAACGTTAACGCTATGAGTTTTTAAATGACAAACCGATGACTTTGCGCTGCATTCGCTTATCGATTATTGACTAATGGATACCCAATAACCTTTTCAATGCTCGGTGTTCTATTGAAGAAATTAATACAAAAAAGGCCAACGACGAGCGCTGACCTTAGCTATTCAAAACACACCTGAAGCGAGTTTAACTTGCTAAAACACAAACGGTTCTAGATAAACATAGCACTAAAAAGTCCCGACTGTTTTCTTTGCACAGATAGCTCGAGCTTTTTCTGCGTCCTCACCTTTATTTTTGAGATAGCACTGTCGATAAGATTTGACGTAGCGCTCAAATAACACCTCGGCTTCAGGTTGTGGTTTAGAGAGCAGTTGGTTAACGAACTTTCTTGATCCAACCTCAAAATGCTGAGTATCGATTGGGCTATTCCAATCCCCTCCCCAGATCATAAATCCGTGATGGGCAAACAGCTCCACCACATCTTCAGCCATGCCGCGGCGTTCTATTTCATCACGCGCACGAAAGCGAGTACGGTTCACATAGCTTGTCGCAGATTGTGAAGGCTTTACCGTGATTTTTCCGTTGCTATCAAACTCTAAGAAAGGGTTTTGAACTGGGTTGATGTCGATTGCCACACCATAGGCATGTTTCGACCAACCTCCTCCGCCTGTAATAGGACGAGCGTTAAAGGCGCTGCTGTTGTTCGCATCCATTGAGGCGCTATCATCACCTCTGAATTCACGCATTAGGCGAGCGGAATGAAGAGGAAAATTGCGCTGTTTGAGCTCTGAAAAGATTTGTTCAACAGCAGGCGCAATAACATCAAGCACGATCATATTGCCCTGTTGCGTTTCCCCTTTGAAACTAATGAAATCGAAATCCACTTTGGATAGTCGCTCACAACCAACGGGCGCACCACTACTCAAGACATTGTTCTTTTTCATCATGTCGCATTGCCATTGAGATATAGGAGCGACTTGGGCATAACTCACTGCACTGAGCACAGTGGCCAGACAGCCGACAATAAAACGTTTCATATCAAAAACTCAAAATAGTAAGAGTGAAAAGTAGCAGAAGTTGGAAAATAGCATATTAAGCCAAGTTGAGCGCACGCTTTGTTAGCGTGTTTTGTTCCAGTAAACAATCTCTCTAACTCGTCCGTTCTGATCCTTGTCAGCTTCTCCACCAACATCAGAAAGTTCAGGTAAGGTCGATAATTGCGGAGCGTAATAGGCAACTAACATAAGTACGAACGCATCGTAAATATCGTCTATCGCGGCGTCTTTACGTTTGGTATTTGAAATGGCCAACGACAAGCGGTCACACCATTGAGGGGATAGCTGATGAATAATAGAAAGCCGTTCCTCTTTGCCTTCTTGCGTTCGTTTTGAAAACGTCAGCGGTTCGTCTTTCAATGCTGCAAACACCACTTCAGGATGTGATTCCCTGATAGAAAGATTGGGATGAGTTTCAATGAGCTCATCAAGCTCGCGAATCTTGGGCACAATTCCCCAAGTCTGTTTAGAAAACTTCTTATCAAGCTGCTCCACATTGGCACTGCACGCCGCAATGTAATCGGTTTGGTAAACCGCCTCACGACACGGAACCGGAAACACCGAAGAACCACGTTTACTGGTTAGAAAACGCCTTGCTGCTTTGTCACACAAGCGATCTGGAGTTTGTGCATCACTAAAACCAATAGGCATATCGATAAGCGCCGTTGAACCGATAAGATCACTCGCTAGCTCATCGAGGGTGTTTACCACTTTAAACGCAGGTATCTCATTGTCAGAGACAATCCAAGCGATCCAACCCGACTTGCAGCCATCAATTCCGATGTATTTCATTATGTTCTCGATGATTAGTTTGTTGAGGGTTATTTGGGATAACTAGCCCACTTAATGATCAGTGCCACTCACTAATCAGCAGTCTGCTTTTTACACCACGTACCTGCAAGCCCATTGCATCGAACACCTCTTCAAAGTCTCGACACTGCACAGGGATGTTAGGTAACGAAAGCGCGGCTTCTGAAAAGAATTGTTGTTCAAAATGAGCCGAATCGTTCCAAGCGAGTTGCCACCACTCTAGAATCCTCGACTTAGACGAGCGCAGCTTTTCAGCCGTAGGAACTTTATCACTTTTACTTAAGTTCTCTTTGCTTGTAGTAGGAAAGAGGTTCCACTTATCGTTGTTTGGCCAGTAAGCGAAAGGCAAACAGTGATCAACGTGATACTCATTTTTTAATGATTTTCCACTCCACACGCTGACAATGTCGGCACGATCAGATCTAAGTTGCTCGACACGTTTACGCACATCGCGAGTATCATGGTTTTGATCGATCCATACCAAGCAGTCGTGATAAGTCTGTAGTGAAATGCTTCGCTGTCGGTTCAACTCGAAACGCTGCATCTCCATGACCCATTGATTCACCACCAGTGGTTCAATCCAAGAGTGGTAGATTCTAAAGCACTCCCACAGGCTTTCATCGAGAGTAAAATAACCAAAACTTTCTAAGAACTCACTATCAATGACCAGTGATTCTCGGCTCTTCCGTCGTTTGTGAGGTGGGTATATATCGAATAGTCGGTTGTCTTTCGAGCCTTGATAAATGAAAGTCACAGGTCCTGATTTAATGGTACTGATCGTTTGTGAAAATAGCTTTTGTAGAGCCTTGGCTTCATCGCCGAGAAACATAGCGCCTATCGCTAGATCATCAGCACTTAAGTGTTTGAGTTTATTCCAACCATCCTCTTTTACAAACCCAAGTCCCTTCGTTGTGTTGCTATTTTGCTGAATCCCAGCGCCTTCTATGTCGATATCAATCAGTCGCTTAAACTGCCTAACCCAATACAGAGCAACCAAGCCCACTGGTAGAGAAATTTTTCCATCAGTTCGATCAATCACAGCGCCTGAATGCACATCAGCAATTCGCAGTAATGTTCTCAACAAAGCCAACTTGTATGTGGCCGACTTGTTGTCATTCACAATAATGTGGCGCACCTTGTTCAAATCACCGGAGCCATCGTCTGGCAATGTCATCACCACGGTTTGCCACCACACTTCACTGCGGTTCAATGTGTCTTGGCTATCATCGACATGACGAACCAACAAGGCGCTGTTTTTTGACAAACGCTCGAGCTCTTCAACCGAGACTTCATAGCCTTGTCGACTGTCTATAAATTCCCCATGACGCAGAGTGATCACCAGCTTGCCATTTGGAGCTAGCAAGTTAGACAACTTTCTAAATGCTCGTTCTCGATGAGACGGAGCGAGATGCATCCAAACCGCACTGACCAATATCAAGTCAAAACGCATTCCGAGGTTTTCAGTGCGGCTAAGCGAGGGAAGTGAATCATCAATCCAGGTAACACTTGGGCCTGTATATTTCGAGCCTTGTTCGCGTAATGAAGCACTTGGTTCTATCGCAATAACATCAGATCCGGCCTTGTGCATCCATAGCGCATCACGACCGCATCCAGCACCGACATCGAGTACTTTATCGCCCACTAAAGGCCAATAAGCTTGCCAGTTTTTATGCACCGTCTCGAAGGTCACTGAGTTGTACTGCTGGCAAAGTGTGTGAGCATTTTTATCGTAAAAAGGAATCGATGAGGACATATGCGCTATTGGAGTAAGGAGTCTATCTCAATAGTAATGGGGAGCTTAGGCGATTGCTAGCAGCTCATGTAAGTTCAGCCACACCAATCAGCATTTATCGTTAGTGACTGTTTTATATCAATATCCACCTAATGAGTTCATCAGGCTAGTCACACCTCGAATTGATCTCGTCAGAAAAACAAAAACAAACAAGGTGCAAGCTGACGTGCGAACAGAGATAATTGTTTGAAGATGATTAACTCGCCTCAAGCACCTAGCCGATAAAGACTAATGAACACATACTCGCACATAGACACCCCATTCAACCTGCGCCACACCTGTTGGTTTTGTGGTGAGCCTTCCAGTAACCTTGTTGAATTTCCTAAGACAGCGCAGGCTGTTGCCAAGATAGGCCATTCACCGATAGCACTGCCGGCTTGTAATGAGTGTGCGAGAATTAACTATTCAAAGAATCTAACCTCAATTTGGTCAGTGCGCGATCAGATAAAACACACTCTGATAGACAAGTACGCTAAGCACCTTGGCATCGGTGAGAACTGGACGGAGCAAGAGCTTATTGATTCTGATTTCTCGGGTTCGACGCTCGGTGGGTTTGGGCGCAGCGCTTGGAAGATGTATCAAATCGCCAAACAACGCGTCGATTATAAAGGCTGGCCTTTGTCGGTTGATGACATCCCACTTGAGGTATACGACGAAACCAGTGGCTTTGAGTTTGACGGTACTCGTTATGCCTCAATCAATTCATGTATCGACTATTTCACCAAGGCAGCAGGCGTAGACAAAGAGCTGTTGTCGCAGCTTGTCGACATCGTTTCATCAGACCGATTTAGCTACGCACTGCGAATCACCAAGCTGAACAAGAATGTCTCTAATACCAAGCGCTCGGAGATCGTCGAAGAGGTACTACAACAAGAGTCTGAACAAGAAGAGATACTGCTTGAGCAAGCTAATTCAATGTTTAACCCAAACGTCGAAGAGGTGAATATTTCAGGCTCAATAGCGCCTGTATTTGCCATTCAGTGGGCGCTGGCTAACAAGGTTAAAGATTTAGCCCACCTTTGTGCTCTCGAAGATGAGTATTTTGACTATTTCGAGCACCTCGGCGGCCCTGCAGCTTTCATGTCCTATAACGGCCTACAACTCTATTTAGAGTCGCGTCAAGATCCTGAATGGGTAGAAGAGTTGGATCCAAATAAACAGTATTGGTGAACATGCCTCGCTACTGGTGAACACGTGTAAGCTCGATAATCGTGTCAAAGACCCATTGTTAGTCCTTGTTTTATATAAAGATCTAAAAACAGAACCCTATAACAGTTAATTGTTGCAATTCGGTTAAATAGAGTGAAAACTTCAAGCATCTAAAACTATTTAATCACTGCCATCTTGCGGTGAGTAAGGAGTGAATTGTGCTTGCTGTTCTTCGTATTATTTTGGCTACGGTGTTTATTATTTTCACCACTCTATGTGCTTTTGTTTACTGCTTGTTTAGCCCCAAGAACCCCAAGCATGTGTACGTTTTCTGTCGTTGGTTCAACCAACTCCAAAAGATCATCGGTGTAAAACTGGTGCAACGCGGCCTAGACAATGCCCCGACACCAGAAAACAGCGTCTACATCTCTAACCACCAAAGCATATTGGATTTTGTGACCGATCCAGGAATGCTAAGACCACGCACTGTTTCATTGGGCAAACGCGATTTGTTGTACGTGCCTTTCTTTGGCCTGCTGTATTGGATCACCGGTAACATCATGATTAACCGCGAAGACAAATCCAAAGCACGCGATACCATCAAGCAAGTGGCGGAAGCGATTCATCAGAGAGATCTGTCTGTTTGGGTTTACCCGGAAGGAACCCGTAGTAAAGGGCGTGGACTACTGCCATTCAAAACAGGCGCTTTCCGAATGGCAATTGAAGCTGGTGTGCCTATCACCCCGATGTGTACTAGCACCACGCACAATAAGATCGACTTTAATCGTGCCAATAATGGCATTGTGATCACCGAGATGTTGGAACCTATCGATGTATCCGGATACAAGCTTAGCGATGCGAGAGAGTTGGCCAATCGCTGTCACGCACTCATGGCAGAGAAAATAGCAGAGCTTGATGCCGAAGTGGCTCGTTTAGAGGCGCAGCAAAAAACAGAGTTGGATTCAGATCGTTCTTCTACGAACTAACTCGCAACGAAACCACTGAGTCATCGCTCAGTTACTTAAAAAGACACTCAACGATCGCAACTCTCATTGTTCTTGTTTTACTTGCTGGCGCTTATCCGCAAAATAAAAACAGGCGTTAACGGCTTTATAGAGCAATGGGAGCAAACGATGGAAGTGATTCACCATGGTGGCAAACATACTGTCACAGGATCTTGTCACGAATTAAGAGATTCAGGCCAAGCGGTGCTCATCGATTGTGGCCTTTTTCAAGGTTTAGATCTTCAAGGTAAAAAGCTTCAAGGTGCGGACACTCGCCCTCTTGATATTGAATTTGAAACATCTCACCTCAACGCTCTGCTGCTGACCCATACTCACATTGATCATATTGGCCGATTACCTTGGTTACTCGCCAGTGGGTTTAACCAACCGATTTATTGCACGCAAGCCACCGCTGAACTTGCCCCTTTAATGATTGAGGATGGCTTAAAGCTGCAAGGACTCAGCAATAAACAGTCGAAGCTGATACTCAAAAAGATTCATTCGTTAATTGCTCCCAAGCCTTACGGGGAATGGTTTCCAATCACGTCTAAACAGCAAAACAACGGAAAGGATCATGATAGGCCAAATACTCTGTATGCTCGCTTTCAACCTGCGGGGCACATCTTAGGTTCTGCCTATATCGAGATTAAGTTACCCAACCAAGAGGTGGTAGTCTTCTCTGGCGATTTAGGCCCAAGTAACACACCACTACTGCCCGATCCTAAGCCACCACGACAAGCCGACTATCTGTTTATCGAATCCACTTATGGCACCAGTACACATGATGATATTGCTACGCGAGCTGAGCGCCTCAAAGCAATCATTGATCGTTCACTGCTCGACGGTGGCGTTATTCTAATTCCGGCATTTAGTATCGGCAGAACGCAGGAATTGCTTTTTGATATCGAACACCTGATCTTTGAGCATCAACTCAGTAGCGATATTCCTATTATTCTCGATTCTCCGATGGCTCAAAAAGTGACGCGTTCATACCGACGTTTTAAAGAGTTGTGGGGACAAGAAGCAAAGCAGCGTCTTGAACTGAAACGCCACCCACTCGCTTTTGAGCAGTGCATTACCGTTGATGGACATAGAATGCACAAGAAAATCGTGAATCGCCTCAAGTCGACAGGTGAACCTGTGATTGTGGTCGCAGCTTCTGGGATGTGTCAGGGTGGCAGGATAATGAACTACTTATCCGCCTTGCTTCCCGATAAACGAACCGATGTAATTTTAGCTGGCTATCAAGCGCACGGAACGCTCGGACGAGAGCTGCAACAAGGGGAAATGCAGGTTTATATTGATAACAAAGACGTTGAGGTTAATGCTCAAATTCATGGCATGTCTGGCTATTCTGCCCATGCTGATAAAGGGGACCTCTACCAATTTATAGAAGGCATCGCGACGCCACCGAAAGAGGTGCATTTGATTCATGGCGAGCCAAATACTCAGTCTGAATTCGCTAAAGAATTACAGGCGCGAGGGTTCGTGGTTGTTTGAAACAGGCATCAAATTAACAACTTTTACTAGGTAGATATTAAAGCCTCAATTATCAAACCTTCAAAAGCCATAGTCTCTTAGACCTGCTAGCTCACCCAATGTAGGTGATATATTCCAACCTACTTATCTCACCATCCATATGTCAGCCGTTTATGCTAAGCGGCTTTAACCGCTGTTTTGCGCAATTTCGTTTCTTATGCGCATCTCAAGATCCCCTTTCTGTATTAATCACTATTTATTCACTTTGCAAAACACCAGAAAAACACAACCAGTTGCATAGGTAATTAAATAGAACGATTATCAAATTAGCACTAAGCGTTAACAAACACCCCCTGTAACATGCTTTATGTCACAGTAATCCTAATAGGCAGTTAAATAATTTAACACTCGGGTTACAAGTGAAGTATTGTGTTGTTCGAAAAACAATCATAAGCAAAACTAACAGGGAAAATACTCATGCAGTCATTCGTTGATTTTTTGAATGGAATAATCTGGAGTCCAGTACTTATCTACCTATGTTTAGGTGCAGGTTTGTTCTACTCCATCATGACTCGATTTGTTCAAATCCGTCACTTCTTTGAAATGTGGCGCTTGCTACTATCGGGTAAAAGCTCATCAAAAGGCATCTCGTCTTTCCAAGCTCTAGCCGTTTCGCTATCTGGCCGTGTAGGTACAGGTAACATTGCTGGTGTTGCTGCCGCTATCGGTTTCGGCGGCCCAGGTGCAGTATTCTGGATGTGGGTAGTGGCTTTCTTTGGCGCTGCAACAGCTTACGCAGAATCAACGCTAGCGCAAATCTACAAAGAAGAAGATGAAGGCCAGTTCCGTGGTGGTCCGGCTTACTACATCGAAAAAGCGATGGGTCAAAAATGGTACGCTTGGATCTTTGCTATCGCGACTATTTTTGCATGTGGTATTTTGCTTCCAGGTGTTCAGTCAAACAGTATTGGTAATGCTGTAGAAGCTGCATTTGGCTCAGGTGACATGATTGAAACAGCTATCGGTACATTCAGTTTCGCTAAAATTTTCACTGGTACTGTAGTTGCTATTATCCTAGCGTTCATCATCTTTGGTGGTGTTAAACGTATTGCGAACTTCACACAAATCGTTGTTCCATTCATGGCACTGGCTTACATCATCATCGCGTTCGTTATCATTCTGCTAAACATCGGCCAAGTGCCAACGGTTTTCGCAATGATCATTGGCGATGCATTCACACCTATGGCAGGCTTCGGTGCTGCAATTGGTTGGGGTGTTAAGCGTGGTGTTTACTCAAACGAAGCGGGTCAAGGTACAGGTCCTCACGCGGCTGCGGCTGCAAGTGTTGATCACCCAGCTCAGCAAGGTTTGGTACAAGCGTTCTCTATCTACATCGATACACTTCTAGTATGTTCAGCTACAGCGTTCATGATCATCATCACTGGTGCTTACAACGTTCACGGCGGCGCTGAAGGTGTGTTCCTTGTTCAGAACCTAGCAGCAAACATTGGTGCCAACGGTCCTGTATTTACACAGCTTGCTATTGAAAGTGCACTACCAGGCATTGGTAAGCCGTTCATCGCATTTGCTCTGTTCTTCTTCGCATTTACAACAATTCTTGCTTACTACTACATCGCAGAAACGAATATTGCTTACCTACGTCGTACTATCAAAATTCCTGGCATGATGTTCGTACTTAAGCTTGTTCTTATTACTGCCGTTTTCTATGGCACAGTTAAAACAGCGAACCTTGCATGGGCAATGGGTGATGTTGGTGTTGGCTTGATGGCATGGTTAAACATCGTTGGTATTCTGATCATCTTCTTCATGTCTAAGCCTGCGCTTAAAGCTCTAGCTGACTACGAAGAACAGCAGAAACAAGGCGTAACTGAGTACACATTCAACCCTGTAAAACTAGGCATTAAAGGTGCAACTTACTGGGAAGAGAAGTACAAGCGTAAAACAGGCAAGTCTCCAGAAGCAGAAGCTGCAGACACTAAACCTGTAGAGCAGCCTTCAGCTTAAGTTTTCCTTAGCAAATAGATCGCTTTAACAAATAGTGCTATTAATAACGCATAAAAAAGGGGTTAGCTATTTCGGCTAACCCCTTTTGTTTTATTCATAACCAATAAATGGCTTATAACAAACTAACTGTTCCCGAGTTAGAGTATTAAGCAGCGATTTCTTGTGTTGCCATTTGAGGGGCTTTCTTCTCACCGATAGGCAGTACTGTGCGGCCGTATTCGTTGTTGATTACTTGTGCCATTGCAAAGTAGATAGCTGAAGCGCCACAGAAGATACCTTCAAAACCAGCGATAGTGCCGATTAGTTCGCTGCCAGTGAAATCACGAGCTGCAAGTAGGAAGAACAAGATAGTTAGTGAACCGAATACTACTTGCTTCGCCACTGGGTAGCATAGAGAGCCAATGAACATGAAGCCTGTGAAGATGCCCCATAGTAGTAGGTACCAACCCATGAATGCTGCAGGGCTTGCAGGTAGGCCCATGTAAGGCATCACGATTAAACCAACCAAAGACAACCAGAATAGGCCGTAAGAAGTAAACGCAGTTGTACCGAACGTGTCACCACGTTTGAAACACATTGTGCCCACGATAACTTGGCTCAAACCACCGTAAAAAATACCCATAGCAAGAATCATTGAATCGATTGGAAAGAAACCTGCGTTGTGGATATTAAGAAGAATAGTGGTCATACCGAAACCCATTAAGCCTAGTGGCGCTGGGTTAGCTAGTTTGGTCGACATTGCGAATTTACCTTATTAAAGTGGTTGATTAAAAAAAAGCGATAAAAATTATCAGAAAATTTTAATCTATAAACCGTACAACTAGGTAATCCAGTTATCGAAAACTAAGATTGTGTAAATGATCTTATGGAAATTAGTTTCATAACAACGCTAATTAATTCATAGAACCTATAAATGAACAAATTCCCTGTCGCGCTATGAAAAAGATGCGAGTAACGAGATGCGAGATACGAAAAGAGTCTTTAGATTCGAGTAAGCGGGATAAGAGGAGCAGGTCTCGATTGAAGCGTCATTCCAGAATCGAGAAACGAGATATCTGGAATCTGCCTTTCAATATATACACCAACGGTAAACGCGAGAGATTCCCTAATACGCTCATACCTCGCTATAGGGAATAACGGATAGAGTAAGGAAATATGAGGTATAAAGTGACGAACGATAGAGAGCGAGCTTTTCGTTACTCGTTTACTCGCATCCCGTATCTAGTCTCTCATTTGTAATCTTAAATTACGCTTGTTGAGCTTTAGACTCAGAGACTTGAGATTGCATTTCTGAAGAGGCGTTTTTACTCGTATCACGCTTGGCTAGTAGTGTCACCACAACCAATTGAGCGACAAGCGCACCTAACACAACCAGCGAGCTGCCAGTAAAGCCTGCCACTACGAAACTCACCAAAGCAATAGAACCGTTCATTAATGCGTAAGGTAGCTGTGTCTTAAAGTGTTCAAACTGATCACACCCAGCCCCGGTTGAAGAAAGAATCGTGGTTTCAGAGATCGGTGAGCAGTGATCACCAAACAAGCCACCCGATAACACGGCACCAATCGCGACGAGAAGCGGAGCATCTATCGCAATCGCGGTTGGAATAACTAAAGGCATCATTATCGCGAAGGTTCCCCACGATGAGCCCGTTGCGAATGAGATAATGGCAGACAGCAAGAACGCGACCGCAGGTACTAACCAGTAAGGGAAACCGCTCTGTGCTTGCTCAGCAATATAAGCCGCTGCACCCAACTCTTTACCAACGGTGCTTAATGCCCAAGCCAGTACCAAGATGATCGCGACTGGCATCATGTTTCCCATACCTTTTAAGTACACAGAAACACCATCTGAAAGCTTTCTTACACCGTAGTAAGCCATTAGCGAGATTAAGGTAATCGCCGCAAAGAAGTAAGCCGATGATAAAGCAGCTCTGAACGATGAACCTGCGACCTTTTGGAATGGGAAACCTTGTGGTACCAGCATGGCACACAACACCACCAGCATCACTAACAATGGTGCCCAGACAAAAGATGCCTTTGCATTTTTATGCGAGAACGGATTTAGTGATTCGTTATTCACGCCAGAGTTAATTCCCGCCTGGCAATCACGCTCAGCTTTTGCCATTGGCCCAAAATCTAAACCTTTAACGGACACGAGCGGAACGATGAAAATCGCGAGGAATGCGTAGAACTGAAAAGGAATCGCACCGATGAACGCATCCCAATCAGACATATTGACATTCAACGCCGTAAACTCTTTTTGAATCAGGCTCATGATATACACGCCCCACCCGATAAAAGGGATAAGGATCGCGACGGGTGATGATGTAGAGTCGATGATGAATGCCAACTTCTGTCTAGAAAGTTTCAGTTTATCGAAAAGAGGACGAAAGACAGGACCAACAATCAACGGAGTACCTAAGTCAGAGAAAAATATCACGATTCCTCCAAACCACGCAGACAATTGAGCTTGGCACTTGTTGCTTACCCACTGAGTCACACGCTTAGCAAACGCAACACCACCACCCGACTTTTCCATCAAAGCGACAAAACCACCGATGAACACCAACAGCATAATCACGCCAGCGTTGTAGCTATCTGTAAGCTGAGGGACTAGGTAACCTTTAACCATGGTACCAAACGTATCAAGCGGGTTAAGTTCGCTAAACATGCCAGTCAGCATCGCAACACCACTCAGCACGCCAGCAAAAAGGCCAATCACTACATTCCTTGTCGCCAACGACAACACCAAAGTAATCACAATGGGGATGAGTGACGTGATATCTGTCTGTTCCATAGGTACACCTTAACCCTAAAATAAAAAAAAGAATAAATATAATTTAAATTTGAATATAAATTCACGCCCATCGTTTGTACAGAACTTTATCCTCTAACTGGATAATTAGTCTTTAAATGCGCTTCAACATAGCCAAATAGACCAATAGCCCTCCTTAGATAGCCAAGTTCGAAACGAAAAAAAGCCGAAAGTAGACACTTTCGGCTTTTGATTATTTATATCATTATGGTCGTACTACTGAGCTCGTAACTTAGGCCACCTCTTCAGTATTCAGACTATCAATTACAGCTGATTTCATCCCAGAACCAATTCGATTGAACTGGGCTTTCCCAAACACCTGGGCCGTTTTTAGCCACGAAGCACTTACCGTTATGCGTCACTTTATCGCCATTACTCACTTGGCTAACACCGGCTTGCCACGTAATAAATTCAGATGGATCGACAACCACTGGCGGTTCTGTCACAGGTGGTTCAACGGGTGCAGGGTCTACTGGTTCTGGATCGACAGGGGCAGGATCAACAGGCGATGGATCTGTCACTACCGGTGGTGTTGGCTCTCCAGCAATCAATTTCCAAGGGCCGCCATTGGTAGGGTCATCCCCTTGTGTCCACCATTTCGCTTCATAGGTTGCACCGTTGTGAGTCACTTGGTCACCCGCGTTGTAAACCTTGGTCGCACTCCAACCATTACCACCCGGATCAGTACCAGGATCTACCGGATCCAGCTTATCGACCACTTTCACTTCAGGCCAACTCGCATGAGAACCATAAAAGTTGGTCACACACTTCTCGTAATCGCCAGCCACCAGTGCGGAATAAGCAGTTTGAAAGCCCACTAGCTCACACTCAAATGAATACCCTTCTGGGCGATCTGCGTAGTATTTCCAGTTACCATCCCAGTTGGTGTACAACACATCCGTTGCTCCGTTGAGATTCAAGCTTCCGTAAGGCGTTTGCTGCCAACATGTATTGGCTTCATCGGCTTCTACAGGAATTTCATAGTGCGCGGCTAACCCTTCCCAGTAACGAATACGGTTAACGGGTTGGCCTTTGTCTTTGTTCTGCTCGCCACATTCAATACCCCCATTGATCACGTTGATTGTGGTACCAAAGCCATAGCCAATACCCGCATCCAATTCACGTTGAGATGGTGTCCATGTTCGGTCAATTACATGCAGCATTGCCGGTTTAGGCGCTTGTGGTGTTAAAAAGAACCAGATAGCAGACGCTAAGTTCAACCAAGAATCCGCCACTAAGCCCGGATTGTTGAGAAGCACCGTCGCATCGCCATCGAACATCACTTCAGAGAACGCGCCGTAATTAAAATGGTAAGAAAGCTGTTTAGCACCACGTCCGAAGTAACCCTGCCCCGCAGCACATGGCCAACGGGCATTCTGCCAATCATTCTGACCACAACCTGTGGTATAACCTTCTTGGCCTTCAGACCAACCCATTTCGCGAACATGCACCAGAGCTTGCTGCCATTCTTCGAGAGCTAATGGATTATCAGAGGTGTTGTCTATCGCGATGTGACCACCCGTCTCTTGTGAGAAATGAGCAAAGGCTGTGATGATGGATTTTTTACAGATGGCGTCGGAGTCACGGCCATCGGTGTACTCTCCACAGAAGGCTGGGAATTTGCCAATCGCACGTAAGAAGCGAGTGTAAGTATATTCTGGCGCTGCCATCTGAGTGAGGAAGTCCCATTCAGATTGAGGGAACACGCGCTCTACACGCTTTATGTTTTCAGGATTCGAGGGGGAACCGGGTTCAATCGCTTCAACGATTGTATTCGGGCGAGTTTGAAGGGCCTGTGACCAGATCGCATACATAGGATCGGATGTTTTCGCTTGTTCAGCAGCTTGTAGAGCCGACTTTTCAACAAGGTAACCATTCGGGTTTTGCGGATCAGGTTGAATGTTCAAAGACGCATGACTTTGCGCTGCTAATGTGCAGCCCAGTACTGTCGCCAAATATTTGATTTTTAACATGATGGATTCTCTTATCTGTCCTTAATAAGTCCATCAAAGAGTATGCTTCACATGTGGAATGGCCTAGCTGTAGCTGTGTGAATTTATAAAAAGTGCGAGTGATCTTTTTGATACATGGCTCAGCACAACAAAGCGTCTCATGGTTTCTTGAGCTGATATCTAGTTTCCAACTCATTTGGTTTCTAGTTATTGTTCATTTGATTTCGAGGTATTGCTCATAAGCCTTTAATGTAATGAATCAATATAATCAATCGAAATCGAGTAGGAGGAGGC
>NZ_JBFRVF010000049.1:0-21841 GCF_041475025.1 Vibrio sp. 10N.222.49.C12
CACCACCAGGGCACGCAATTTTTTATTGCGATGCCGATTACTGAAAAGTAAAACACCATCTTAATGTCAAAATGAATCAACACTACAAAATTTGGAGCGATACATCGGGTTCGAACCGATGACCTCAACCTTGGCAAGGTTGCGCTCTACCAACTGAGCTAGTATCGCATTTTCATTCTTAATATCTCTTAACTTATCAAGCTAAGAAAAAGAATGGAGGCGCCTCCCGGAGTCGAACCGAGGTCCACGGATTTGCAATCCGCTGCATAGCCACTCTGCCAAGGCGCCTTTTTAATTCAACACTTTAGGGACTTAAGTAAGCCGCACCGCTGTGTTCGGGTGCCTACTTTACGGATTGAGGGGAGATAGTCAAACAAAAAAGTGAATTTAAATTCCGTTTGCTGACATTTAAATCAAATTGCTGCATGTTCGATCTCTTTAATCAAAAAACACACAGCAAAATCGAGTTAAACAAGATGTTCTAGCGCTACCACTTCTTCATAAAACGACCGACAAGACTCGGATGATACGCCCAGCAGTGGTCAAACATCGTCATAAGTTGAGGGTTACCATACTTAGAAAGACTAACCGCATGAAAACGGTTTTTGTGTTCTTTCAACTTTTCAACCTGAGCGATCATTTCGTCAGATTGTTTCGGTGCAATAAAGTCAGAAAGTACGATTAAATCGGCATTTTTGTATTTATCACCCGTCATCAAGTCAATCGACTTCATAAGAACAGGTTCCAAATCCGTACCACCGTGGAATGAGTAACTTAAGAAGTCGCTCGCTTCACGTAGGCCATCTTGCCTTGTTAACTCATAGGTAATCTGCTCAGAAGAAAAAAGAATCACATAACAGTCTCTCTCTTCTGCAAGAGCAATTTGCATTAAGGCATAAGCCATTGCTTTAGCAGACTGCTCAGGGAAACCACTCATAGAACCCGAAGCGTCCACACAGACGATAAACGGGCCCTTTTCAATATCGATGTTCTTGCTATCTGGTTTTTGCGCCTTCACTTTGCGTAACGTGCGTGATTTACCTTGCGAGCGATAGCTCAGTAAACGCTTGTCGGCCAAGTGCTTGTAAAAGATAACCTCAAGTTCAGGATAAGCTAAGAACATGGTTTCGTTTGGCAGCATCTTGTTAAGGTCATCACTTTCATGAATCCCGACAATATCATCGACCGCTTCATCGCTTTTCTCTTCAACCACCTGCAATTCTTCTACAGGGGCTTTGTGTAGCGAAGGATCATCTTCCTCACCAGCCATACGGCCTAGCTTTTCAGCGATCTCTTGCAAGCCCTTGTGCTTATTCAAGAACTCAGCATGACGTTTCATGATGGTAAGGTCTGTTTTGCTTAATTTGGCAGAAGCCATGTCCCACAAGCGCCCTACACTGCCTTCATCACCCGACTCAGTCACTTTATCCATGTTTTTCATGGTTTCCATGCGCTGATAAAGATCGGCTAAGACTTTTTCTTTGCTTGTTTCAAGTTCAGTTACTTGAGCTTGTTTAATCGCATCAGAAAGTGATTGGTACCATTGGTCGCAAAAGTAGTGTGGAAACATCGCGTTATAAACACCCTTGTTGTTCTCCATAAGGCGTCGAGCTTGTAGATAAAACGCTGAGTGCCACTCCAGCTTTTTGATAACGCTGTCAATCTCATCAAAGAACTGAGGTTCATCCCAGTAAATCACTTCTTGGTAAAGGGCGATTTCCTCTTGGAATCGATCAGTTTCACACACCTTAGTAACGCGTTTTTTAACTTTACCGCGCCATTTAACTAAGTGGTTTTTCACTGAGGTTTTCACACCTTTGTTCTCTGCAGCCATCATGACTTGAGAACGAGCGATGAGATCATTCATCGCGGTATCAATGATTCCTGAATCAGCCACCATCAAAGCGAGGTTTAAGCCGTCTGCTCCTAACATATGCTCTCCTCTTACTCGAAGTACTGGCTCATAAACTTAATACGCTGAGCAATCTTGGCACTCTTCACTTTCGTGGTTTCAAGATCTTGCGTTACCGATTGCAAACTTGCTTCCATCGCTTTTGGTAAATCAGGGTCAATATAGTTATGAGGTAATGCATCATGGAATTCAGTACGAACGCGTTTTAACTTGAATTCAGCTTCAGTTAACTGTTCTAAGGCTTTCTCAGCGCCACTCAACCACTTGTTGTACAGTTCTTGGTCTAAACCGTCAGTAGTAACCACACTCACCAATACAGAGCGATTGGCGATGTCTTTAATCACTAATTGGTTTGATGCATCCAAGTCGAGTTTTAAACGGCATAGGTTTTTATTTTCGTTTACGTAACCGTAAATATCACCGTGACCTTCTTTAAGAACACGATCAAAATCGTCTTTGGCTACGTATACCCAACGGCTATCGCCCTTCTCAGATTCAGAAACCGACATGTTGCTTTGCAGCATAACCAGTTTCACTAGATTGTAAGCACTGCCCACACTGTACATTTTCGCGTTCTTGATGTCATTCTGGTAAACATCTTTACGCAACAAGCCACTGGTTGACTCCATAGAAAGTGACACCGACAACGTTGATTCAACATCGTCTTGAATCTCTTCTAACTCTTCACGAGACATTTCAATTTGAGCTTTCGACTCTTGTTGATCAAACGCTCGGTTCAATGCAAAGTCTTTCACCACGCTACGAACCACATCACGTGATTCTGGGCTATGCCACAAACAATCTTGCAGAAGCATAATATCCAGCGGGTTCACGCTATCGCGACCACTAAAGAACGCACTCGCTTTCAATAGTTTAACGGCCTTCTTCCAGCGTCTGTCTGAAACATACAGATCGGATTCAGAAGTTGAACCCTGCTGCTTAACCGTTTCTTCTAGCATGGTTTTCAACTCATACAGCTTGTTGAATGCGTTATCTGTCAGTTCAAGCTTGTCGAGTTCTTTTTGCCACTGGTGATATTCAATATCCGTGATCGCCAAACCCTTCGGGATCTCAGCTTCTTGAGAAGTGCCTGCAGTCAGCATCGACTTGAAGTTTTGTTTGTTCTGAATGCGGTTTACAAACACGCGAACAAGCATTCGGTCATAAAGCGCTTCTAGGCCGCTATCTTCATCTGGAAGTTCATTCGACGCAGAGACCAATAAGCGCATTGGTACGCGTTCAATATCACTACCGTTCTTGAACGTTTTTTCATTCACAACAGTAAGGAGTGTATTCAGGATTGCCGGACCAGCTTTCCAGATTTCATCAAGAAAGACGACTTGAGCGGTTGGAAGGTAGCCTTCCGTCAGCCTTACGTAGCGACCGTTGTCTTTCAGTTCTTGGATACTTAGAGGGCCGAACACTTCTTCAGGCGTTGAGAAGCGTGTCATTAGATATTCAAAATAACTACTGTTATCGAAAGCCTGGATCAAGCGTTTTGCGATAAGGCTTTTCGCAATACCCGGTGGGCCTAATAGAAATACACTTTCACCAGCTAAAGCAGCCAGCAAACAGAGCTTAATGGTGTCTTCTCTTTCATAGACACCATCAGAGAGAGCATGCGCTAATTTGTTAATTCTTTCAGAGAGTAGCGCCTTGTCAGCATGTGAAGAAATAGAAGGGGTCATGCATTACTCCGAAAATCTTTGAACAGTTGAGAGTGTAGAATTGTTTTTATACATTTGTTAGCGCTTTGTTACAAGTGCATTTTATTATTGAGTTGCATTTATATCAGATGGTTACGTCGGTAATTTTGGCGCAATCATAGATTCCAATTATGAGAGTAACATCACAAACGGCGTGAAACTAAATCTAATACGAAACCTAATTTTTCTTTTATTTTCGACACCATAGACGTTATGGTGGTGCACGTCTTCCGTTATACGAAAAATTGGCAAGGAATGTGGCCAGACTGCATGAGTAAAGTTATCCATAAATGGAAAAGTATTTCTCTCATAGAAGAGAACGTGACGCTCCCTACGAACGTCGTGGTAAAACATACAACAATCAATCACCCTGGCGCGGCAGTTATTCTTCCTATCACTTCGTCTGGAAAAATCACCCTCATTAACCAGTTCCGCCCTTCTCTAAAGAAATGGCTTTTGGAACTACCCGCAGGCACGATGGAAATAGATGAGACACCTCTTCAATGTGCCCAACGCGAACTGGAAGAAGAAACAGGTTACAGTGCAACTTCTTTTCAAAGCTTGGGGCAAGTCACCCCTTTAGCTGGATTCTGTGATGAGATTCAGCATTTGTTCGTCGCCAAAGACTTAAGCCTCACTACCCGCTTTAAATGCGACGAAGATGAAGTCATAGAGGTGATCGAACTGAGTCTAGAAGAACTGCACGACAAAATACGACACGATCAAATTACCGATACCAAAACTATCGCTTGTTTAAGTAAAGCCCAACTATGCGGCCATCTATAGCCAATTATATGACTACCTAAAGTACTCTAGGAGAGAAACATGGACTTTCGTTCTGATACCGTAACTAAACCCTCACAAGCCATGCGTGACGCAATGGCAAACGCAGAAGTGGGCGATGATGTTTATGGCGATGACCCAACCGTCAACGAACTAGAACAGTGGGCAGCAAATGAGACAGGCTTTGAAGCGGCAATGTTTACCTCTTCAGGTACACAAGCCAACCTTCTTGGCTTAATGGCGCATTGTGAGCGTGGTGATGAATATCTGTGTGGCCAGCAGGCGCACAACTACAAATACGAAGCTGGCGGCGCTGCGGTCCTTGGTTCTATCCAACCTCAACCAATCGAGAATAACCCAGACGGTACTTTAGACTTTAAAAAGCTTGCCGCTGCGATTAAGCCCGACGACAGCCACTTTGCTCGTACCAAGCTTCTTAGTTTAGAAAACACGATCAATGGTAAAGTCCTGCCAATGTCTTATCTAGCGGAAGCACGTGAGTTCGTAAACCAACACAGACTTCAAATGCACCTAGATGGCGCGCGCGTCTATAACGCAGCAGTCGCATTAGATGTACACATCAAAGAGATCGCACAACATTTCGATTCTATGACGATTTGCTTATCGAAAGGTTTAGGCGCTCCTATCGGTTCATTACTTCTTGGCAACAAAGAATACATCGCAAAAGCACGTCGACTACGTAAAATGGTCGGTGGCGGTATGCGCCAAGCAGGTATTCTTGCCGCAGCGGGAAAAATGGCTTTAACAGAGAACGTTACTCAACTTAAAGCTGACCACGAGAACGCAAAAAATCTAGCGATTGGTTTAAGCAAACTAGAAGGTTTTTCTGTTAACCCTGATTTCATTCAAACTAACATTGTATTTGCTAAGTTAGATGAGTCTGTGGATATCAACCGAATCGCACGCGAACTGGGCGAACAAGGCATTACGATGTCACCAGGGAACCCTGTTCGATTTGTAACTCATAGAGATATCAGTTCAGAAGACATCGCTACTTTCCTAACTAAGTTGGAAAATGCGCTTTAAGCCATACTAAATGTTCACCCAGAACAAATAAGACTTGAGCTTCCTCTTAGGGGAAGCTTTATAATCATGTTTTTACCGGAGTAAAAACGTGCATTACCCACTCTTCGCCCTAATATTACTAGCGCTTTCCTCTAGCCTTCATGCCTCTGATTTTGGCGATCCTGAACTAGGTAAAATGAAATCACCAAGCTGCGTTTTTTGTCATAACCCTACCAGTCAATCGACTAATAACTCCTATCCTAAGCTTTCTGGCCAAGATCCAACCTATCTCTTTAATACAATGAAAGCGTATCAAACCGGAGATAGGCAGGGCGATTACGCGGATATGATGCGAGCGCAACTGAGTAAGCTCAATGATCAAGACTTGAGAGACATAGCGGCTTTTTACGCTTTACAAGATTAGCGGCTCCCACCTTCAATAGGTCAATCATCAGCTAAATAAACATCACCAAGTCGCCTATACTTCAAGCAAACTCACTGAGCTCATTGAAGGTCGGGATAGATATACCTTTACACGTATCATCCAACCCTTACAATGTGCAGCAAATATATTTATCAAGGTTTATCTCTATGTCTATTCAATGGTTTCCGGGTCACATGCATAAAGCCCGCAAAGAAATCGAAGAAGTTATCCCACAAGTTGATGTGATCATCGAAGTACTGGACGCTCGTATTCCGTTCAGTAGTGAAAACCCAATGATCTCTTCACTGCGCGGCGATAAGCCTTGTGTAAAAGTGTTGAACAAGCGTGACCTAGCAGATCCTGAATTGACTCAACGTTGGATTGAACACTTCGAGAAAGAGCAAGGCGTTAAAGCGATTGCGATTACGACTAGCGCAAAAGAAGAAGTTAACCACGTTATGGAACTAGTACGTAAACTGGCGCCGCACCGTGAACAGATGGGCAAGAACATTCGTACAATGATCATGGGCATCCCGAACGTGGGTAAATCGACCATCATCAACTGCTTGGCTGGACGTACGATTGCGGTTACTGGTAACCAACCTGCGGTAACTCGTCGTCAACAACGTATCAACCTGCAGAATGGCGTAATCCTATCTGACACTCCAGGAATCCTTTGGCCTAAAGTAGAAAACCCACACAGTGGCTTCCGCTTGGCTGCGACAGGCGCTGTAAAAGATACAGCAATGGAATACGATGAAGTGGCATTCTACACAGTAGAATACCTAGCAAAGCAGTACCCTAACCTTTTGCAAGAACGTTACCAAATTGAAGAACTGCCAGAGTCTGACATCGAATTGATGGAAGCGATTGGCCGTAAGCGTGGTGCACTTCGTGCCGGTGGTCATATCGACATTCACAAATGTTCAGAAATCCTGCTTCACGAATTGCGTAATGGCACTTTAGGTAAGGTAACGCTTGAGTTGCCAGAAATGATCACACAAGAGCTGATCGAAGTTGAAGAAGCGGCTGCACTGAAAGCCGAACAACAGATTAAGAAAAAAGAAGAGCGTCGTAAACGTTACTTGAAGAACAAGCGTTAATCGCGATTAGTTTTTATAATCTGCTTTAGTTTCTGTTTACCACTCTTACACCAGCCTCTAGATATTCACGTTCTATCGATAATAGAGCGTGAATATTGCCTGCTACCGTTTGTTGATCTAGCTAACATACTGACAAATCTATAGAAACGGTCGTTTACAATCCCAAGCACTGTGACATACTACGCAAATTATTGTGTATCAATCTCGGCTAATTTCTCAATGCGCTCTTATTCTGGGTTCAAGAATCAAAGATTTAAAACCTATTTCGATAATGAAATTTATTTGCCGTACATAAATTTCATCTACATCCCGATCTCAATATTCTGTGCATTCATCATCACTGACTACATCCACTTTGGTAGTGAGAGCCTTACACCTGTCATTTTCCGAGTCATACTTTTTCTATTGATGATGGCAGCTGCCAGATATTGCATCACCAACAAACCCAACGTTTTAGAACCCGTAGAAAGTGCCTTCCTTGTAATTAGCTCGCTTTTTTTGGTCTATGTCGGTCGGCTTGCGATTGAGTTAAACAACTTCGATTACCAAGGCGGTATCATTTTAGTCATGATCTACATTGGTACGTTTTCACGACTGTCAGCCAAATACAGTATCTCTACGCTGTCGTTTATCTTTTTGGCTTATCTCATCGGCCTTGCACCACTGCTTTATGAAGCAGAGCCAAAACATGAAATAGAAACAATTTCCGTTTATATCTCGGCTTACATCCTCATCTCGGCGGCCTGTATAAGACGTGACTTGGAAGTACACAAACGTTTCGCTCAATCCGAGCAACTGCGCAAACAAGCGATTCAGCTTCGCAAACAGTCCAATATGTTCGAGGCCCTTTCCTATCAAGACGCACTAACGGGCTGCTACAACCGCCTTTATCTTCATCAGGTGATAGAACCGAGCATAGACCGTCAGCGATCCATTACATCGCTCATGATAGATATTGATCATTTCAAATCGATTAACGACACCTACGGCCATCAAATGGGTGACATGGTGATTAAAGAACTGGCCGATGAGATTCAAAAACGACTACCGACTAGCAGTAACTGCTTTCGATACGGCGGTGAAGAGTTTTTGGTGCTGGTCCAAGGAGAAACCGAGGCTTCAATTGAATCGCTGGTTAATGCCCTTTTAGAATCCCCTACTCGCCTTAGATTAGAAGTAACAATTTCAATCGGTGTGAAACATGCGCCTCAGGCCCTTGGTTCTGTCGAGCAGCTTATCGACGACGCCGACCAAGCACTCTACATTTCGAAGAAAGGCGGAAGAAATAAGATCACGTGGTGTGACTAATTACCCAGTATTTCACGCGCCTTAGCGATTCATTTAATGACCACCAATTCAATCAAAAAGCCCCGAGCAACTTAATACTCGGGGCTTTTGTCTTTGTTCTTCTGCTTTAAAATAGCTTCGTTAAGAACCTGCTACTCAGCAAAAAAACAGTATTCAACAAGAATCGACTAAGAATACACAACGCTCGCTGTTTTCTGTTCAAGTTCAACGGGAGAGCTCCAAGAAATCACTTTTTCATTCACTTGGCTGCCACATGGTGCGTTCCAAACTTGCTCTAGTTCTTCTTTGCCACCAATCGCCTGATAAAAAGCAATCGCTTGGTGGTTCTCAGACATCACCTCTAGGTAAAGCCCTGAGTCCGAATAGTATTGCTGCAACCACTTCGACAATTCAGACAACAGACGCTTGCCTACACCTCGTCCACGATAATTATTATCTACATGTAACGCATCGATGAACGTACCACGCTCAAAGTTGTGATTACCGAACGCGCAGACAAAACCAACCAGTAAACCGCCTTCCTCAAGCAATAAAACATGTTGGTTGAAAGGAGGATTAATCAAACGAGTCTGCCAAATAACAGATCTGTCCTCCAAAACATCATGTTCTAGGTAATCATCAGCAAGAATGCCACGGTAATATAGCTTCCAGCTATCCGCGTGTAATTGGGCAATCCGCTCATAATCTTTATATTCAGCTACCTTAATTTCCATTTATTAGCCCTTAGTACTTCCATTTATGACTTGCTACTACATTTCACACTACCTTTATACAATATTTAAGCAAAACATACTAATACACGTTTACACTTTCAATATTGACTTACACGTGTACGCTGATATTCTAGCGCACAGATGTAAGCCCAATGGAAATTTGCTAATGAATAGTGCCGACAAACAATCTACAAAAAAGCCGCCATTAATCTGGCTCAATATTTTTGTGTTCTCTTTTAGTATGCTGCTTGCTGTTGTAGCGGCTCCCGTTTATGGCTACTTTTTTGGCTATGGCATGGAGCACTGGATATGGCTAGCAATCTGCTTTACGTTCTGTAACCTTTCAATCACGACAGGTTATCACCGCTTATGGTCACATAAAGCGTTTGAAGCGCATTCAAGCCTAAGATTCCTGTTTGCATTAGGTGGTGCATTTGCCCTGCAGAACAGCGCGCTACACTGGTCTTCTGATCACCGTGTTCACCACAAGCATGTCGATAACAACGACAAAGACCCATACTCTGCAAAACGTGGATTTTGGTACTCACACATTGGCTGGATGATTCGTAATTACAGCACCTCAATGTACGAAAACTACGAAAACTGCCGTGACCTTAAAAAAGATAAGATTGTTATGTGGCAGCACAAGCACTATGTTCTGTTAGCATTACTAATGAATTTCGGTGTTCCTATCGCTTTAGGCGTGATTTACGGTGACGTGATTGGCATGTTGTTAATCGTAGGTGCAGTTCGTTTGGTACTTAACCACCACACAACATTCTTTATTAACTCTCTTGCTCACATCTGGGGTAGCCAACCTTTTACTGACAAAAACACAGCGCGTGATAACGGTGTGTTAGCAGTACTCACTTTCGGCGAAGGCTACCACAACTTCCACCACATCTTTGAGAACGACTACCGTAACGGCATCTACTGGTGGCAATACGATCCAACAAAATGGTTGATTAAGAGTGCTTCGTTGATGGGACTGGCAAGTAAGCTTAAGAAAACCCCTCAAGCTCGTATTGAGAAAGCTGAAGCGTCAATGTTACTTAAACGCACCCAGCAAAAAATCATGCATCGTGCCGACAAGCAACAAATCGCAGAGAAGCTTCAACAAGAGTTTGATGCTCTAGTATCAAACATGAACGAATATTACGAAGTTAAAAAACAGCTACTTGAAAGCAAGCGCGAAGACGTTGTGAAGAAGTACGAACACTCTGTTCTTAAGGTTCGTTATCAGCAAATCAAAATGAATTTCGAACAACAGAAGAAAAATTGGGCAATGACGGTTGAGCAATACGCTTAAGGTAAGACAGTACGCTTAACACCCCAGTAACAACACAGTTTGATTCTTATTCAAAAGCCCTCATATTGCTATGAGGGCTTTTTTTAATAAGCATAACCTACTCGGCTCTGGCCCTATGCTCTCGAGTTTGAATTGTGGATGGTAAGAACCATAGTTATTGGATTTCAGAACTCTTTCTTCATTCTGAATTTATACTTATATTACTTAAACTTACCGAGTTTAAAGCGAAGGAATTGAAAATGAGCAAACTGACTATTATTGCAACGATCGTCTCTAAAGAAGACAAAACTGAGCTTGTAAAAGCTGAGATGATTAAATTGATCGATAAAACCCGTGTTGAAGACGGCTGTATTAACTACGATCTGCACCAAGATAACAGTAACCCTGCTCACTTCGTTTTTCATGAGAACTGGGAGTCTGAAGTTCATCTAGAGAAACACTTAGCGAGCCAACACATCGCTGACTACATGGCTGCGACTGAAGGTTGTATTGAAACCTTTGTGCTTAATAAAATGACTCACATTGCCTAACCAGTCACTCAGTACCAATTCAATAAAAAGCCCTGCTCTGATCGCAGGGTTTGTCTTTTCTACAAGCTTATATCTGCTCATTCTAATAATGAAAAAACCCGCCAGAGTAGCGGGTATGGTCAATAATCATGACTGTCAAAGACAGATAGGTAACAACCATCAATCCAATATTGAGTACCACTTTACAGTGGCACTCTGACATTTCTTTTGCTGATCGCTAGCACGGGGGCACTAGTTAAAAGCACGAGCCAAAATGCCATTCCCTTGATATTGGTAAACACTTGAATTACTACTTACAAAGACCGATTCTCCGGGCTTAAGAGAAACTGACCGCCCTTCTGAAGTGACGGTCGCCTCTCCTTCCACACAGAACAAGATCTCCGCGCTACGTAGATACTGTGACTTGCTCTCATCAGTCGCAGACAAGATATCAAAGCCAAAGTCATCCACTGGAATCGGATAACTCATCTTGCCCTCTTTCAATACAGGCTTAAGGCGGATATCTTCTGGCTTAATCGGCTCAAAGATTGTGTTGTCGATAAGCTCAGGGACATCGATATATTTGGGAGTGAGACCGGCACGCAGCACATTGTCTGAGTTTGCCATAATCTCTAAACCCGTACCTTGAACATAAGCATGTGGGGTTTCTGCGAACAGGAACATCGCTTCACCGGGCGCCAGCTCAACCGTGTTAAGCATTAATGGCGCAAATAAGCCAATATCACCTGGATAATGCTGTTTGAATTCGATGCTGTATTGAAGAGCTTCACGCCCCATGACCGTTTTGGCTGGTCGCGCATGTGCAGCATAAAGCTCATTAAGCGCAGACGCTTTGCGGTCACCTTCAAGAGACATAATGGCGCTAAAGAACGACTTCAAAGAATCACTGTCGGCATTGGCTTTTAGTACATTAAGCTCAATCGCTAACGAAGGAATATCCGCTTCTTCGAACAAGGCAATAATGTCGTCGATTGGACGAAAGCCATTCATCGCTTTGTAGAAGGTCAACGCATAAACCAACTCAGGTTTATGGTTTGGATCTTTGTAGTTGCGATTAGACGCATTCAAAGGGATACCAAGTGCATTCTCACGCTCAAAACCTAATTCTGATTTTCGCTTGTTCGGGTGAACCTGAATCGATAACGGTGTTTCAGCGGCCAACACCTTAAACAAGAAAGGCAATTCACCGAAACGAGCCGCCGTGTATCCGCCTAAGACATCGATTTTGTTTTCATCAATCATGTGAGAAAGCGATTCACCGGTATCGCCTACCTTTGAACAACCATTTGGATGAGCACCCATCCAAATTTCTGCTTGAGGTTCCTGGTTTGGGTTCACAATACCAAACAATTGGTTAATGGAGTCTTTGCTTCCCCATGCGTAGTTTTGAATAACGTTGTCGAGTTTAAATAGAGACATAATTACTTCTCATTAAAAATCTGGCTACCAAGCTTGAGCGTGGCGGCGATATTACGGGCAGTGCGAGTCAGGTTTTGATTCGCTTCTGATAAAACTTGGTCTAAAGACTGAGGTGAACGTACGGTTCCAAATAAGCTAGACATTGAGCCGTAAAGTTTTTCAACGTCTTGCCCCAAAGAGCCCGCAATTCCAATGGTTGGAATACTCAACTTTTGAGCTCGCTGAGCGATGCCGAAAGGTGTTTTACCTTGCAGGGTTTGGTTGTCCATCTGCCCCTCTCCGGTCACGACCAGTGAAGCACCTTCAAGAACCTTATCTGCATCCAAGGCATCTAATACCATCTCAATACCCGCTTTAATTTGGATATTGAATGCAAGACTTAACCCCAGAGGTGTACCACCAGCAGCACCAAATCCAGCTGTGTCGCGATGATTAGTACCCGTATGTGCTTGAGCGATATCGGCAAAGTGCCCGATCGCAGTATCAAGTTGTTCAACTTGAGCTTTTGATGCGCCTTTTTGCGGACCAAACACAGTACTGGCTCCGCTTTCGCCACATAATGGATTATTCACATCACACGCGACCACGAACGTCACTTCTTTGCATCTAGGGTGCAGTCCTTCAAGATCGATACTTGCTAACTGGCTTAACTCGGCGCCGCCACCAGATAGCTCGTTGCCTTGTTTGTCGAACAACTTGCCTCCCAACGCTTGTAAGATGCCAGCACCAGCATCATTGGTGGCACTACCGCCCAGACCAATGATGATTTGTTCTACGCCTTTATCTAGCGCATCTTTGATCAGCAACCCTGTGCCGTAAGATGATGCTGTAAGAGGTGATCTTTCTTCTACGGTTAATCGATCTAAACCCGATGCTTGAGCAAACTCCACCAAGGCAGTGTTTACGCTTATGCCATCAACCTGTTGTACAAGTGAAGCCCAATAAGCCGTACATTCGCGACCGATTGGATCCGTCGTTTGCAGCCTTTGTTTCTTACCATCGAGCGCCTCTAGCAACACGTCTACCGTGCCTTCTCCGCCATCGGCGAGTGGCATTTTCACAAACTCTGCGTGAGGAAAAACGTCAGCAAATCCACGCTCAATACAAGACGCAACTTGATGAGCGTCGAGTGATTCTTTAAATGAATCGGGGGCAATTACAATTTTCATTGTCGTTCACCATTCCCGCCCACCAAGGTGAGCGGGTGATTGAAATTAGAATTTGATTTGGAATGTTTTCGCTTGGCAAGATGCTAGTTCACCAAAGGTTTCTGCTGCTACATCACCTTCGCGTACTCGCTCATCCATGCTTGTTTCTTTCCAGCTTGAAACGTTTTGAGTGAAGGAGATTGAATCTGACACAGAGCCTGTTTCTGCCGGGTTGTAGACACGCATGATCAACGCATCTTCATCTTCCGCTTTCTTCAGCACACTCAACACAGCGCCTGATTGTTGCTTAGACAGAAGGCTAAAACTCATAGGTAGGTTTTGCTCGCCCACATTCAGCTTCATCGCGTTATAAGGGATCTTGTTGTAGCATTCGATTTGAGTGACATTGTCACGTGCTTGCGCCATGATGTTCGCGTCAATATGGTTACCAGAGAAACCACACAGCGTGAATTCACACACTAACTTACCGCGTACTTGTGAATCTGGTGTCGGGATCTTGATTCCTGATGGACGGCCCGGACGAAGCAATAGCTCTTCTTTACCCAACACGCCAATACCACGGAATAGTGTCAATGCGAAGGTATCTCGGTTTTCGTCACCTTGAGATGCAATCACTTCAAATTCACGCAGGCCATTCGACATGATCGCCATACCCGCTTTGCCATTTTCTAATGCAGCGAAGTTCATCAGTTGGTAAACCGGAACTGGCGCTTCTTTCCACTTCTCTTCTTCCCAAACCGCCATTGCTGGGTCATTGGTTGGTCGAGTAATACAACCGAACTGGTTATCTGCAACCACAGTTTCAGAAACAAATGGCGTTGGCACTAGCACACGTACACGGTGGTCGTCGGCTTGATTGTCTAGTTCCATGCGTACTTCAATGCGGCGAGAACCTTGCTTCAATACCACTTGGCATTGCGCTTCAATGAACCCATTTTGACCCGTACGTTCTTCACGCTCTGCAAGGTTTGCAGGCACGTTCATTCGGAAAGCGATGTTCGCTACCGATTGGAAACCTTGGTG
The DNA here is from genome assembly GCF_041475025.1 of Vibrio sp. 10N.222.49.C12. Taxonomy (NCBI): domain Bacteria; kingdom Pseudomonadati; phylum Pseudomonadota; class Gammaproteobacteria; order Vibrionales; family Vibrionaceae; genus Vibrio; species Vibrio sp. 10N.222.49.C12. The sequence continues at coordinate 14,426 of NZ_JBFRVF010000049.1, forward strand.
ATCAATCGATGTTTCGATTGGGAATTCATCAGAGTACAACAGCCACTCTTGACGAGATGGAGAGTAATCGTACTCATCGCCGTCATCAGAACCATCTTCTAAACGAAGTGCTTGGTCGAATACTTGCTCTGTCTCTTTATCGAAAATAGTCAGAGTACCGTTGTCGTTTACATTAATTCGGTAGTATTCGTTCTCTAGCAAGTAGTCTTTCTGCTCTGCGACTTTAACTGCGCCCTTCTCATTACCTTGGATGTGTAACGTGGTGAAACCCATCGCTGGTACAGTGCGTTTGATTTGAATATCAAACTCCATGAAAGGGTCGTAGTTGCCGTAGTGAACGATTTGACGGTCTACTTTACCTGGGTCGATTTGGCGCTTGTCTTGGATGAAGTATTCAACTGGGTTTTCGTTTTCATCAAAGATAGAAAATTCTTGAGCACGGATAGTGATGGTTGTGTTCACCACTTCTTCACGCTCATACGGAGAAAGGTTAAACATCGCCAGTTTGTCGCAACCTTCGCGATCCGGCATATGGTCAACGATTTTACGTTTGTAGAAGTGGATTAGGTTTGTCGCCATGTCGTCCGCAAGGATGTAACGGTTTAGGATTTCAGCGTGTACCTTGTCTGAACAACAGCAACCAATAGAGTCATGAGCGTGGTTCTTCATGCTCTCTTTCCACATTTTCTCAATCAAACCGTGGTGGTATTCAAAACCTAATGTCCAAGCGATAGACGCTAGCGGTTCTAAGATGTTTACAATCTTGTTTTCGATTTCTGCGTGGATCAGTTTGATGTCCATACGCGTAGAAGAGATCGTACGGTGAACACGCATGTATTTACCGTCGTTGAACTCGCCTTTGATTGTGTCGAGTTGGTCGCGCGCCGCTTCTACTTTCTCGAACACTTCTTCGTAACGGCTCATTGAGAATTCACGATCTGGGTAGATTTCGCGAAGCTTGTCCATTACTTCAAAGATGTCTTTTTGAATCGGCATTTGGTCGTGGCCGTTCGGTAGCAAGATATCTTTAGTCACCGATGGCTTTTCTAGCACTGGGAAGTACTTATCTAAACGAGCACGCAAGCCTTCTTCGTCTTGTGGAAGGTATTTACCAATCGCGTAACCCAGCGGAAGCACTTGTGCCGTTACTTCACTGCCGTCATTAGACTGCCATAAGAATTCTGTTTTGTTGGTGCCATGACGCTCTGAACAACCACGCCAGAACATTGCACGCGTGATGTCGAAGCCGTTGTAGATCATTGGCAGCTGTGAGCTCATGCTGAATGAATCTGGTAGGTAACCAATCTTCATTGCATCGCCAAACTTCATACAGTCACGAATACCATACATCATGTTGCGTACAATTGACTCACCAGAAACTTGCATTGTGTCGGTTTGAGAATACCAAGGGCCAATAATTAACTTGCCCGCTTCAACCAATGCTTTTACGCGATCTGTGTTTTCTGGTTTGATTGCGAAGTAGTCTTCTAAAACGGCGGTTTGACCATCTAGAACGTAGTATTTGTATTCTGGATCGCTCTCCAGACGGTTCATGATTTCTTCCATGTTGTTCACAAGAAGAATACGAGACTCTTCTGTTGTGAAATACCATTCACGATCCCAGTGCATGTGAGGAGTAATATGTACGCGTGATGTAGTCATAATCATTTACCTAAATGTGTCGCTTCGAGTAAAACTAAAGTTCGAACCCAAATACGACTAAATTAAATTTTTTCAAGGGGTTAAAATTGGCTGCCACTAAATTTAGGGTGCAGAAAACCACGCCCAGAATCTGTGTGAATAAAACCGTTAGGAGCACAGGCATTTAGGACAGCCAAGTTGTTCGTTATTTTTTATACGGTGTTTTAATTGCGAGCTAGAAGCTAGCTCAAAATTCAGTTAGTTCTGTGTTGCAGTACTTGCTTCAAACTTACCCTTTTTTACAGCGTGACCACGCCACATCAGAAGAGTAACAGTTGAAATCACTGTGCCGACAATCGCAGCACCGAACCAGATTGCCGCAGCAGAGAATGCGCCCAAACCTGAATCGTGTAACAAGAAGATAGAGAAGATACCTGCACCCGGAGTCGATAGACCAATACCTGCCGCGCCAACCATCGCACCTGTAACCACTGATCCTAGTAAGAATGAGCCGATTACACGGATTGGATCTTCAATCGCCATTGGGATTGCACCTTCGGTAATACCCGCAAGGCCAAGTAGCCATGTCGATTTACCGGTTTCAATCTCAAAGTCTTTGAATAGGCGTGGAGCAATCATGGTTGAAGCCGTTACAGTGAACGCCGATACCATTTTTACTGAACCAAAGATTGCGTAAGGGCCATAAACACCGTTCGCCATTGCACCTAAACAGAATGCGTAAGCGGCTTTGTTTACCGGACCACCTAAGTCGAATGATACAAACAGACCAAGAATCGCACCCAATAACAGCGCATTGGTGCCTGACATACCGTTCAACCAATCCGTTAAACCTTGGTTTAAGAACGCAACAGGTTTACCGATAACAAACAGCATCAAGCTACCCGCTACCAAAGTACCAATCACAGGGTAAAGGTAGAAAGTAAGGAAACCGTTAAACGCAGGACCCAAGCGAACATGCTCTTTTACCCAACGCATTACGTAACCAGCAATCAAACCACCAACAACACCGCCTAGGAAACCTGAACCAATGATGTTTGCAGCAATACCCGCAGCAAAACCAGGACCAAGTGCCGGTTTGTCGGCTAATGAGTAAGCAGTGTAAGCTGCCAGTACTGGCACCATTAATGTACCTAATAGGCCGCCACCTAATTTACGATACATCCACAGCCAAGAATCTTTTGTTGCGTAAAGCTCTTGCAGGTCAAAAATTTGCGCGATAAGAACAGCAACCGCAAGAACAGTACCACCAGCAACGATAAGAGGAACCGCGTAAGAAATACCAGAAAGCAGTGCTTGTTTAAGCTCAGTTTTCAACGGTAGTTTTTTCGGTTTGTCATCAGTAGCCACTGTGCGTTCTGCACCGTTACCTTTTTTCGACTCTTCAATCGCTTCATTAAGAATGCGTTCACCGTGCTTAATCGGTTCTGCAACTGGGGTTTCAACACGAGGAATGCCATTAAAGCGCTCAGATTCTTTAATCGCAACTTCAGCAGCAAACACACACGCTACAGCATTATTAAGTTGTTCCGCAGTTAAGCGATCTTCAATACCGTTTGCGCCCTGCTTTTCAACATGAACCTTGTAGCCAAGCTTTTTGCCGGCTTTTTCTAGGTATTCTGCCGCCATATAAGTATGAGCAATACCTGCAGGGCAAGCAGTAACGCATACAATTGTCGGTGCATTTGTATCTAAGTTGTCTTGTTTTTCTTCTTGTTGATTGTCGCCATCAAGAAGCGCGAAGATTTCATCAGCGGTTGTTGCTTTTAATACTGCTTCACGAACATCGTCATCAACCAATGTGGTTGTCAGTTCGGTCAGCAGGTGCATGTGGGTAGAACCCGCTTCTGCATTTGGAATGGCAATTAGGAAGATAAGATTCACATCTTCGTCTTCATCTAGGCCTTTCCATTTCATGTCTTCTTTCAATGTTGCAACAGCGAAACCAGCTTCTTTAACCGCGTCAGTCTTGCCGTGCGGTACTGCTAGGCCTTCGCCAAGCGCTGTCGGGCCTTGCTCTTCACGAGCAAATACTGCATCAAGATACTCTTGTTTGTTGTGCAGTTTGCCTTGCTGATTCAGTTGGTCAGCAAGTGCGTAAATCGCTTCTTCTCGACTGCTAAACGTAGTTTGCAGATTTACGAGCGACTTATTCGTTAGAGTAGTAAGTTTCATAACCTTTGTCCCATAGTCACGGATTAGTACGACAGTCGTCCCTGTCGACGAGAAGAATAATACAACTTCAAGACATTTAATCCGTGATCACGATCTCATCAATACACATTTGTATTTAATTTGTATTTAAACTGTATTGGTAAATCCTTTAAGAAAGCTTGTTATGTATTGTTTAATTTGTATTATATGTACTACAAAACGCCAATACGATGCTCACACTAACCTTTAAAGCAAAGCTTATATAGAGCAAATTTACGTATTTAAGGTACAGGTTGTTAATCAAAGTCTAGTTGTCCTAGCGCACAAATGAGGCAAAAATGGCAAGACTCCCTATGTATCGCCAAATCGCCGATGCAATAAGAGAAAAGATCAGTTCTGGAGAATATAAAGTTGGAGAAGCACTCCCAACGGAAGCGCAATTGCGTGAAGTATTCTCGGTAAGCCGCGTAACGGTTAGGCAAGCACTGAAACTACTGATCGAAAACGATGAGCTTGAAAGCGTTCAAGGCAGCGGCACTTACGTAAAAGAGAACAAGATCAATTACGACATCTACAAACAGTCGAGCTTTCAAGAAAAGTGGGCGCATTTGGATGTGGTTACACACAGTGAAGTTCTGGCCTTCGAAATGAAGCCGTGTTCTTTGGCGATGTCTGAACATTTAGATATCAAAGAAGGCGAATTGGTTTTCTACGTAAAACGTGTTCGTTTCATAGACAACAATCCAATCACGGTTGAAGAAACTTGGTTACCTGTTGCTCTATTCCCAGATCTCACCTATCAAGTGATGCAGACATCAAAATACGACTTTATTGAGAACACCAAAGGCATGGTGATTGATCGAAGTGAGCAGGAATTGGTACCGATTCTTCCGCCTGAAGACGTTGCTAAACAGTTAGGTATTGACCCAGCTCAGCCTATCATTGAAAAACGTACTCGCGGTTACCTCGCCAATAACACTGTATTTGAATACAGCCGCAACTACTTCACGTCTAACGATTACCGATTCACTTTGGTCGCAAGACGCCAGAGATAATGCTCATCAGCGAGTTTCGATAATAGCAAAATGACCAACACAGAGAGCGCCTTGTTCTCTGTGTTTCTATGCTGTTAACTCAATCATAAAACCAACTTTCCTACCCAAATATTCCTAAACCAATATCAAGTAACCTCACGAAAGATCATTCACATTCATTTAAATACTTTTCTGGCGCTTTGACCATAAACTAAGCGCCAAATGACAAGAACAACAGTCGACAGGAATGTAGATGAATACCAAACAACTTGAGGACGCTGTAAGTGAAGTGAGCTTATTCAATCAGCACCTCCACTTAATCCAATCCGTGCATACCATTCCAACCCCAAAAATGAATTGGGAGTCGATTGCAATGGAACCTGCGCCGGCAATGCCAACCGTTCGATTCGATCACTGTCTACTCATCAGACTAACACTTAGTTCGTCGTGTTAAATCACTTTATATACAAAACCATTATGTCGAAACACACTATCTCACGAACATCGCACCCATTAGCAAATACAATTTCATACACACGATTCCTACCAAAGCTACCTTTAGTTCTAATCGCTTTCTCTATGCCCCTATTCGCAGAAGAAGTTGAAGAAGTGGTACTCGAGGACGAAGTCGTATTAAATGAAGGTTCTGAGTTAAACGAAGAAGCTGAAGAATCGCCTTATTATAACTTGTGTTTTAGCGCTTACTTATGGGAAGTAAGTAGGCGTTAAACATAAGTAATATTTAAATGTAAGTAAGCTTAAAAGCTAAGATTCTCACCTCTTTACTCCGATAAATACCCACTTCGTTACACGTTTCCTTCCAAAGTACAAAAAATACTCGCGATTTATAAAATAACACCACCATATGCAAATAGAACAACCAAAGGTGATCCAAGTTATATTCTAACAAGCCACAAAATTTGTTTATTAACATCTAAACAACAGTAGTTATTCACGATTTACAACCACAATTAACATCGAAAAAAATGTTTGTCTTAGATCATATCAACCTCAACTATGCCTCGTGCCACAGTGCAGTTTTCTGTACATTCATTGTCATATTCTGAAACACTTTCTTATATTTTTTAAACTTTGTGGAGATTTCTATGTTAGAGCTCTTGATCGGATTAGTGATTACTATTGCTGTTGGTTACTTTATTGTAAAAGGCTATAAAGCGGCGGGTGTATTACTAACTGCTGGCCTTTCCCTACTTCTTATCACCGGCCTTATTGGTCACACAGTCTTACCAGCTAAGGTAGCTTCAACAGGTAACATGGTTACCGACTCACTAGAATTTGTTAAATACATGCTTCAGTACCGCGGGGGCGGCCTAGGCATGCAAATCATGCTTCTTTGTGGCTTTGCTTCTTACATGACGCATATCGGCGCAAACAATGTGGTAGTAAAACAATTCTCTAAACCGCTTGCTGCTATCAAATCTCCATACGTACTTCTTGTTGCGGCTTACATCGTAGCGTGTCTAATGTCTCTAGCAGTAAGTTCTGCAACAGGCCTTGGCGTGCTATTGATGGCGACCCTATTCCCAATGATGACGGCAATGGGTATTTCTCGTCCAGCAGCGGTGGCGGTTTGTGCATCACCTGCAGCAATCATTCTTTCACCAACGTCGGGTGATGTGGTTATCGCAGCAGAAAAATCAGGTATGTCTCTTGATGTGTTTGCTGTTCAAACGGTACTGCCTGTTTCTATCTGTGCGATCATCGTGATGGCGGGTGCGGCTTTCTTCTGGAACAAATACCTAGATAAGAAAGAAAACACGCCAATGGAAAAAGTAGACGTTTCAGAAATTGAAACGAATGCGCCGGCTTTTTATGCTGCTCTTCCATTCTTACCTATTTTTGGAGTATTTCTATTCAACGGTCGTACCATTCCGGGCCTTTCACTTGATATCTACACCATCGTAGTAGGTTCAATTTTCGTGGGCGCTGTTATCGATTACGTTGTGAAGAAGTTTGACGGCGAAAAAACACTAGAAGACCTAGATTCTTGCTACCAAGGTATGGCCGAAGCATTTAAAGGCGTCGTAATGCTGTTGGTTGCGGCGGGTGTATTTGCTCAGGGCCTAATGTCTATCGGTGCAATTGATAACCTAATCGGCCTTGCTGAATCAGCTGGCGCTGGCGGTATCGCATTAATGCTTATCCTGACTGGTCTAACAGTTGCTGCTGCTATCGCGACAGGTTCTGGTAACGCGCCATTCTATGCATTCGTAGAACTGGCTCCGTCACTTGCTGCGAAAATGGGCTTGAACCCTGCGTTCCTAATCATCCCAATGCTTCAAGCGTCTAACTTAGGCCGTACAATTTCTCCTGTTTCGGGTGTAATTGTAGCGACTTCTGGCATGGGTAAAATCAGCCCATTTGAAGTCGTAAAACGTACGTCTGTACCCGTAATCTGTGGTCTTATTACGGTTATCTTCGGTACGCTTGTATTGGTTCCAATGTCGGCGTAAGCCTTAAGTTTCTAATCTCAAAGAACGAAGAACAAACGAACACCAATACTGAATATAAAATGCGTAAACAAAAAGGCGCTGAACTTAATAAGTTC